>CADBXQ010000042.1 GCA_902798675.1 Oscillospiraceae bacterium | reverse complement strand
TGCCCATTCAAATCTTTATTTTGATTCTCAGCATCATTCAACTTATTCTGCAATTCAGCATTTTCTTTCTCATATTTATTAATATAACCTTGCAACTCATCATCTTTGTTCTTAAGCGCATTAATCTGATTCGTCAATTCATTATTGGCCTTCTTCAGCTGCTCATTCAAATCTTTATTTTGATTCTCAGCATCATGCCCATTCAAATCTTTATTTTGATTCTCAGCATCATTCAACTTATTCTGCAATTCAGCATTTTCTTTCTCATATTTATTAATATAACCTTGCAACTCAGCTTGCAATTTATTAAATTCAGCCTGCGCTTTTTCCCAATCAACATCTTGCTTCTCCAATTGCCCATTCAAATCTTTATTTTGATTCTCAGCATCATTCAACTTATTCTGCAATTCAGCATTTTTAGCTTCAAACTGCTCATTCAATTCCTGCAATTCGGCATTCTTATTCTTCAATTCATTATTCTGCTTCTGCAACTGCTCTTCCAATTCAGCATCTTTGTTCTTCAATTCACCATTTCCTAAAACAGCAATATTCATATCTTTGTTATTTTGAATCTGCAAATTATTATTTTTAGAGTCCGTTTTTGGAATATTAAAATTCGAGCTTACAATTTTCAAATCCTCAAATTTATTAAGCTTTTTCTGAAATTCATCATTTTGCTCCTTAGCCTTCTCCAATTGCCCATTCAAATCTTTATTTTGATTCTCAGCAGCATTCAACTTATTCTTCAATTCATCATCTTGCTTCTTCAACTGCTCATTCAAATCTTTATTTTGCTTATTCAGTTCATTAATCTTATTCTTCAATTCATCCTGTAATCTCTTCAATTCATCATCTTGCTTCTTCAACCGCTCATTCAATCTCTTCAATTCATCATCTTTATTCTTCAACTGCTCATTCAATTTCTGCAACTTATCATCTTTATTCTTCAACTGCTCTTTCAATTCAACATTTTGCTCATTCAGTTCATTAACCTGGTTCTGTAACTGCCCTTTTTCAGTCTGCCAATCTTTCTGCAAAGCCTCAGCTACAGTCAACAAACTACCCAAATTCTTCAACCGCTCATTCAAATCTTTATTTTGTTGCTCAACAGCATTCAACTGACCCTGTAACAAACCAATTTCAACCTGCAAACCACTAATTCTGTTTCTCAACTGTTCAGTTACATTAACCAATTCAGCATTATCACTGCTTGATTTTTTCAAATCATCCTTAAGTCTAATATTTTCATTCTGCAAAACATTAAGCTGATTTGTCAAATTATTAACACGATTTGTTAGTTCAACATTTGCATTTTGCAGCCTTGCATTTTCTTGCTGCAATCCAACATTTACGTTTTGCAGCCTTGCATTTTCTTGCTGCAATCCAGCATTTACGTTTTGCAGCCTTGCATTTTCTTTCTGGAATCCATTATTTGCATTTTTTAACTCAACATTTTCTCTTTTCAATCCAACATTTGTGTTTCTTAACTCTGCATTTTCTTGCTGCAATTTAACAATCAAATCATTTGCGTTGCCAACTTGATTTTGTAAATTTCTGCTATTGTTTTTTAAATTCAAGTTTTCACGATTTACTTTATCTAATTCAGTCCTCAGTTTGGCAATTTCGCTATCTTTGGCTTGATTGGATTTTTTTAATGAATCAATTTCGCTTCTGAATGTGTTTAGTTGATTAATAAAGCCGACTTTTTCGGTTTCCAGTTGATTTATTCTGTTTTGCATATTCCTTTGCAAATCTTCAAATTGCTTAATTCGATTTTCAAATTCATTATTCGGGCCATATTTTGCCTTTGCTTCAACGCCATCTGAATCCCTTGCGATTCTTCCAACACGACCTCTAGCCTGCGATCCTTTGCCGTCAAATCTTCCTCTTCCAAAATTGCCAAAGTCAGATCCACCGCCGCCTCCAGGAAATCTTCTGCCTTCATTCAACCTTCCGAAAGCATCTTTTCTCCTTTCTCCAGCAGATCCGCCACCTCCGCCAGACGATCCACCCTCAGAACCGGGAAGTTTTCTTTTTTTGTCTGCCTCATCTTCCTTTTTCCAATTATCTCGGTTAAATTCAAAATCTGAATTTTGTCCTGGTTTAGCGCCATCATTTTTAGGATCTAAAGAAGAGCTTGATTGGATTTGAGAATTATTACTGGTGTCCCAGGTGTTCACCATGGAAAAACCGCCGCACGTAAGCAACAAAACAGACAGCCCGCCTAGTATGACACTCTTCGGGTCAGCTCCTCCGCCAGCAACCTGATCAAGCATATCATCCGAAAGCTCTGAATCATCATAATCACAAAGCATTTTTACTGTTTCATCTGAATTTAAAAAATCTTTCAATTCAACTTTAAAAATATCAAAATTTTTGTTATAACCATTTTCACAAAAAAATTCATAAATTTTATACTCATTGTCTAAAAAATTCAGCTTGTCCCTCTTTAGGGAGTCTGTCATTATTCTATTATAAAAAATAAATCCCACGGTATTCATGATTTTTCTCCTTTCGATATGATTTTTTAAATATTTTCTAAAATAATTTAATTTTTAACAGATATTATCGACACCGAAAAATATGTTCCTGGTTTTAATTAATGTCTAAACTCTATAGAAGCAATTTTTGATCAAAATTTTTCACACTAGTTTTTTATATTTTATCAAACAATATTTTATGTAATAAATCAAAATTTTAACATAACATTTAATAAACTTTTACCAATAATAAACCATTTTTAGATAAAAATAACATATTTATCAAAAAAATTATTGTTTAAACATAGTTCTCACAAAAGCCATCACCTCCCCCTAATATATATTATACACCCTATAAATATTAAGTCAAGAATTTTTGTCGAATTAGCACAAATTAAAGAATATATTGAAAATATCCCGATAATATTGGGATTAAACAAAAAAACACCAATAATTTAGCCACCATATTTTAGCTCTAATTTTTGAAAAAAATAATAATAATAAAATTTATTGGAATTGCGAAAAAAATACTAATTGTATAATCAGATTGGAATATATTTGTCTCCATAAAAAAACTCTTCCCTTGCAAAAATTCAAAACAAAAAAGGAAAACTCCACATTTAGCATATCTCTCTTCAAAATTCCGACTTTTATTTTAGATAAATTTGTGATATAATATTCCTTGGAGTTTTGATTCAAATTAACAATAACCTCTGTTAAAAAACTATTTCACGAAAGGATTGACTAAAAGTGGATTCACAAAAATTAACTCAAAAATCGATCGAAGCCATTCAAGAGGCTCAAAATTTAACAACACAATATAAAAATTCAACTCTAGACATATATCATCTGCTGCTTGCTTTGCTGACGCAACAAGATGGATTGATTCCAGAACTTTTAAAAAAGCAACAGGTAAATTTAGACGGGCTGATTTCGGCGGCCAAAAAAGAAATTGAAAGCCTCCCCAAAATTGGCCAAACAAGCCAAGCATCAAGTAAAATATACATTTCCGGCGAAGTTGATCAGATCCTGAATTCTGCCCAGCAAATTGCAAATTCAATGAAAGACGAATATATTTCAGTTGAACACATTTTTCTTTCAATCATTGAAAATTCGCTGAAACTAAAAGAAATATTTCGAATATTTAATATAAATAAAAATGATTTTTTAAAAATCCTGTCTCAAGTCCGCGGGTCGACAAGAATAACCAGCGACACCCCCGAATCAACATATGATGCTTTGAAAAAATTTGGAATCAATCTAGTTGAACACGCAAAAAGCAAAAAGCTTGATCCCGTCATCGGAAGAGACGATGAAATTCGAAATGTCATTCGCATTTTGTCAAGAAAATCCAAAAACAATCCCGTTTTGATCGGAGAGCCCGGAGTTGGAAAAACCGCAATCGCAGAAGGTCTCGCCCAAAGGATTGTTCGAGGAGACGTTCCAAATTCTTTGAAAGACAAGATAATTTTTTCGCTAGATATGGGATCATTGATTGCTGGGGCAAAATTTCGAGGAGAATTTGAAGAAAGACTCAAAGCGGTTCTGGCTGAAATCAAAAAGTCAGATGGAAAAATCATAATGTTTATTGACGAGCTACACACCATTGTCGGCGCCGGAAAAACTGGAGGCTCCATGGACGCTGGAAATCTGCTAAAGCCGATGCTTGCAAGAGGCGAGCTTCACTGCATCGGAGCAACAACGCTTGATGAATATAGAAAATATATTGAAAAAGATCCCGCCCTGGAGCGACGATTTCAGCCTGTCATGGTCAACCAACCTTCCGTTGAAGACACTATTGCCATACTGCGCGGCTTGAAGGATCGATATGAAATATATCACGGAGTCCATATCCAAGACCAAGCCATAATCACCGCTGCGATGCTGTCGGATAGATATATAACAGACAGATTTTTGCCGGATAAAGCAATAGATTTAATAGATGAAGCGTGTGCTATGATTCGAACTGAAATAGACTCAATGCCAACAGAACTTGACATTATCCAGCGAAAAATCATTCAGCACCAAATCGAAGAAGCTGCTCTGAAAAAAGAAAAAGACGAGCTTTCAAAGGAACATCTTCTGGAAATTCAAAAAGAGCTCTCCGATCTCCGGGAACAGTTTAACCTTCTGAAAGCAAAATGGGAAAACGAAAAATCCGCGATCCAAAAAGTTCAAAAGCTTCGGGAAAAACTCGAAAAGCTTAATTCAGATATCGAACAAGCCGAACAAAATTATGATTTAAACAAAGCAGCAGAACTCAAATATGGGAAGCTCCCTGCCCTGAAAAAAGAGCTTGAACAAGAGGAAAAATTGGCAATGGGCTCGCTTAAAACTAGGTCGCTGCTTCGAGACAAGGTCACGGAAAATGAAATTGCGCAGATTATTCAGCGTTGGACAGGGATTCCAACTTCAAAGCTCATGGAGGGCCAGCAGGAAAAAATTCTCAAGCTCCCTGAAGCCATGCACAAAAGGGTTATCGGCCAAGACGAGGCGGTCAGAAAAGTCACAGACGCAATCATTCGTTCGCGCGCGGGAATTCAGGATCCAAATCGGCCAATCGGTTCTTTCCTGTTTTTGGGCCCAACAGGCGTTGGAAAAACCGAGCTTGCAAAAACTTTAGCCCAAAATTTGTTTGATGACCAGCGAAACATCGTCAGAATCGACATGACAGAATATATGGAAAAACACACAGTTAGCAGGCTTGTCGGCGCTCCTCCGGGATATGTTGGATATGAAGAAGGCGGCCAGCTGACTGAAGCAATCAGGCGAAAACCATATTCCGTTATACTGTTTGACGAGATCGAAAAAGCCCATCCAGACGTTTTCAACATATTACTCCAAGTTTTAGATGATGGAAGAATAACCGATTCTCAGGGCCACACTGTCGATTTTAAAAACACAATAATCATCCTGACATCAAACCTTGGATCTGAAATTTTGCTTGACGGAATCGACGAAAGCGGCCAAATCAAAAAAGAAGCTCGAGCCGAAATCAAAACAATCCTCAGACAATCATTCAAGCCGGAATTTTTAAACAGACTGGATGAAATTGTCCTCTATAAGCCGCTATCTAAAGACAACATATCTAAAATTTTAGACATACAAATTAATTTATTAAACCAGCGTTTAAAATCAAAACAAATAACCTGCACATTAACGCCTGCGGCTAAAGAATTTGTCATAGAAAACGGATATAACCCGATATATGGCGCCCGGCCGCTCAAGCGCTTCATTCAAAGAAACATCGAAACCGAAATTGCAAGAGTTATTCTCAAAGAAAATTTGTCAAATTCAACCGAAATAGTCGTTGATTTTAAGGACAACAAAATTAATATAACCCACTTTCAAAAATAAAAGGCAGAACAATAAAAAAATGACTTCTCTTTGAAATTAATCAGGAAGTCATTTTTTGCTTTTTCTAGCTTTTACGCCCTTTTTCAATCATCTCGCGCGCCGTTTGCAGGTTTAAATTTGTTATTGACCCAGCCGCCATGATTCTCGCAACCTCCTCAACCCTTCCTCTCTCATCAAGCTCCGAAACCTCGGCAAAAGACCTTCCATTTAAAGTTTTTTTGAAAATTTTGAAATGCGAATCTGCTAAAGCTGCGATTTGCGCTAAATGAGTCACGCAAAAAACCTGCCTGTTTTTGGAAACTTGTTTCAGCTTCAAACCGATCTTTTGCGCAGCAGAACCCGAAACTCCAGTGTCGATTTCGTCAAAGATTAAAGTTGAAACCCGATCTTTTTGCGCCAAAACGTTCTTGATCGACAGCATAATCCTCGACAATTCCCCCCCAGACGCAATCTTGCCAATTGGCTTTGGAGGCTCTCCCGCATTTGTTGAAATCAAAAATTCAACACACTCCATTCCACACATTTTGTCTTTGGACGGGAATATATTCACCTCAAATTTAACGCCCTGCATGTCTAAAAAAGCAAGCTCATCAGAAACCGCCTTGACAAATTTTGAAACAACAGCCCGCCTTTTTTGCGAAAGTTCTTCCCCCAAATTTTTTAAACACTTTGTCTCAGATTTTTGAGAAACAATCAACTCATTCTGCCTAACATCATACAATTCTATTTTTTCAAGCTCAGATTCTAAAAAATTCAACCTATTATTAACATCGCTGATTGACGGGCCATATTTTCGCTTTATTTTAAAAATTTCGTCAAGCCGGCTTTCAATTAAATCAAGCTTATTTGGATGTCAATGGT
>CADBXQ010000041.1:6581-11708 GCA_902798675.1 Oscillospiraceae bacterium | reverse complement strand
TTTATTTTCGCGCGAACAAACGCCGCTCCTTTGCCGGGTTTAACGTGTTGAAATTCAACAATCTGAAAAACATTGCCATTCATATCAAATGTCACGCCGTTTTTAAAATCTCCTGCTGAAATCATAAACAAACCTCCTGTGTTTTAATAAAAACTTTCATAAATCATTCTACACCAAACAGAAAAATAATGCAAGCATATTTTAAAAAATTATTTTAGGTGCATAGTTGGCTCTTTTGGAGATTTGGTTAGGTCATATTTGTCCCCTCAAAATCCCATTGCTGAGAAAGAGTAGTTCTTGAACGATAATACTATATGTATTTAAGCTGCCCTCGAATTCGTCCCCAAAAACCATGAGGGAAGCCACTTGAGCGCCGCCATGAGACCATCGACCATGCAATTCAACCTTGCTCAAGGACAAGTTCAGTTGAAAGTGTCCGTGACAAGTGGTAGGTTTGCGTCCTTGAGGGGTTGCCGCCTGCTTAAAACATTCAACTTAATAGTACTATCAGTATAATTATAAAAATTTTGAATTTTAAAAAAGCGCTTGACAAGATATGGTAGATTTGTTAAAATGCTTTAGCTGAGTTGAGCTGAGCTATGCTATAATGTTGCCTTTTTTGTTTTGTTGAAAAGTGGCTGTGTTTCAGACTTGTGTGTGGAGGTGGGGCTTGGACTTTGGCTTGAGCTTAGTAAAAAAGCCAGCCCTAACAAAATTTCATGGCAGCATTCATAAAAAAACATTTAATTTTAATTATATTAATGTTTTATTAAATTTAAGGAGAAAATAAAATTTATATGTATAACAAATTTAAAGTAAAAAAGAAAATTATATCCATTGCTCTTGCTCTGGCTATGACAGCGTCGTCAGTTGCAAACCTGCCAATGAATGTTTTTGCTGGGACTGTTTATCCAGGAAAGCGTAAGAGTGCTGCGACCAAAGCGCCACACGTCGTTTATGATTTTGACATTAAAAATGTAATTGAATTGCGCCCTGGCGAAATGTTTAATGTTAATGAACACGTCAAAAATATCAGGCCGCAGGGCGCAACTGTCAGTTATACTGTTGAATCTCAGACTGTTTTTGCAGCTGGCGATGATCAATGGCTTGAAGTTATATCGGATAAAGGACAGGTTCGAAAACCAGGGATTGCAAGGGTTAGAGTTGAAGTTGGTGATGTTTATAAATATACCTATATCGTTGCAGGGTCAGAGTCAATAGAGGAGTCAATGATTAGTACATTTCCAGGGTCAGAGTCAAGGATTAGTACATTTCCAGGCGCTGATGGAATTTTAAGAGACTCCTTCTGTGTCGCCAGCGACGCTTGCTTCCCGTTGCTCGACGCCCCCCCTGCCCCTGCCCCTGCCCTATACGCCGCCCGTAACGTTGTCAAAGCTGCTGTCAAAGAAGAATTCCGCCCATGGTCACTTTACTGTCCGCACCTTCCTAGCTTCGCTTTAGGCTACGCCCGCACTGTCGTCGAAAAGGCTGTTGATGCTGCTGCCGACGTTACTGTCGGCGACGACGCCCGCGCCTACGCCATTGCCGTTAAAAGTGCCATTCGCAAATTGGAAATAGACGACGCTTTTAATGTATTCGATGCTTTTGCTAATGCAGTCGTTAAGACCAGTTTAAGTAGTGCAGGGGATCGGCGGCTCAAAGCCGTATATGCTGCTCTAAAAGTTTGTAAGAAATTGCGTGATATAAAAGAGTTTGATTTGGAGGCTAAATTAAAAATTGCCTATATGGTATACCGGCTTGCTGAAAGCTTTTGGAATCATTCAGAGAAGCCGGGTCGTCGAGCGTGGTACTGCCAAATGAGAGCCAATGCTTTGCAAGAAGTGATTGATGCTTGCTATAGTGATAAAGTCGGGGACATTGCAGAGCGAATGGCAAAAATTTAAAATTAATGATCGTTTATTGTTATTGTGATTTCAAGCGGGAAGGAAGCTTTCTTTCCCGCTTGAGGTCGTTTTTTGGGGCCGCCCTCGAGGACGCTAACCTACCACTTGTCACGGACGCTTTCAAAGGGACTTTTGCTTGAGGAAGGGTTAATGATACAGTTGGTTGTGAGCGGGTGGCGGCTCAGTGGCTCCCCACATGGCTTTTGGGGACGAATTCGAGAACGGCTTAATTACATATGGTATTATCATTGGAAAGCCACCTTTTTTCAGAGCGGAGGGGGAGGGGACAAATATAACACAAAAAAAATTTGAAAATATGCTTGCAATTTGGAATTGAGTGGTGTATAATGATATGGCATGATTTTTAAATACTTTTAAGGAGAGATTTTATGGAGTTAGCGGATGGCGGTTCTATGATGATGCCAATAGTGATGCTGGTTGCAATGCTGGCTTTATCATACTTTTTGTTGATACGTCCCCAGAAAAAGAGAGATCAGCAGGCCAATGAAATGCGAAATGCCTTGAAAATAGGCGATGTTGTGACGACAATAGGGGGAATTATCGGCATAGTCACTTCCATAAAGGAAGACATGTTGGTTTTGGAAACGGGAAGTGACCGAAACAAAGTTCGGGTTAAAAAGTGGGCTGTTCAAAGCGTTGAACCCGAAAAAGCTGCAAGTGTTGCGAAGTAGGCAAGAAGAACAAGCATCCAGAAGCCCGTTTTAACGGATTGAGGATGTTTGTTCTTTATCAGTTTATTTGTGCATAAATTTTGGTATATGAAACATTTTAGGAGGGCTTATTTTGAAAATTAAAGAGTTAAAACAGATGCTAACCCCGCTCACTATCGGCCTTCTTGCCGGAACTTTTGTTTTGTTTTGTCTTTTTGTTATTATTTCATTGTTGATTTTGCAGCTGAATTTGTCTATAAAATTTGTAGGTCCTATGGCGACAATATGCGGCGGGGTCGGGAGTTTCATATCGGGATACATATCTTCCAGGTTGTTTGGGAGGAAAGGATTGATCGTTGGCGCGATTTGCGGGGCGTTTTTTGGCGCATTGGTTTTCGCTTTAACCGCAGTCAGCACAGGGATTTTGATCAGTTTTAGCGAAGCAACAAAGATTTTGATAATTTTTGCTTCAGCCTGTTTTGGCGGAATATTTGGCGTTAATTCAAGGGGTTGATAAAGGTTATTTTTGACGTCTGACTGCGTTTGCTGTGAAAAAAATTTGGTTGCTTGGGGGCAAAAAAGCTTGGTTTGGGGCGCCCTCAACCAGTCTTTTATGAAACAATGCAAAAACCGTTTGGAGCGCCGCCGTCTCACAACCAACCGTGCAGTTTGACCTCATCGCAGCGTGCGGTTTTCTTGTTTTGCCCTTGACAAGCGAAGCCAAGCTCCAAGCCCCTGCGCAGTTTGTTTAAGTGCGGACTAGGTGTAAAATTTATGTGTTGACAAAAGGAAAGATTTGGTGTATAATCATATATTGAATATTATGATTTTATTAAATCTATTCGTACTATTAAAAATTAAATTAGGAGTTGTATTTTTGTAATGTCAGAAGAGAAAAGACCTAATATTTTTTTTATTATGCCTTTAAATAAAGAAATATATCCAAAATCTTTGGAATTTTTTGAAAGGTTAAAAGAGCGATTTAAGGAAAAATACGAATTTAAGCATGCAAGCACTGATAAAAATCATCGAAACATTATGAAAGATGTAGTGCAAGGTTTGAAAGAAGCGAATGTGGTGGTTGCGGATTTAAGCACACTTAATGCAAATGTTTTTTATGAATTGGGTGTAGCACATGCATTTAATAAGAAAGTAATTTGTGTCCGCCAAAAAAATGAAAAATTACCTTTTGATATCTCTATGTACCGCGCAAATGAATACAACCCGAATATGGATCTTCCCCCTGTTAAGGTTTTTGAAATGTCCAGAAAACCAGGAGAAATAGATAAATTACTAGAATCACGTTGGCCTGATTTTAGTAATTTATGCAATAATTTTGAAGAATGTTTGGAAGGTGCTGTTAATGGAACTTCGAAATCTGGAAATTCTGTAGAATTTAGCAATCCTGTACATGATAGTGTTGAAGATATTGAAAGGACGTTTTTCGATGTAATTGTTGATCGAAAAATTGGTAAATATGATGAAGATTGGTCAGAATTCTTTGACTTGTTGTATATTTTGGCCGAAAGGTGTCTCTACCGCTATCAGGATTTTTCGAAAGAACCTCCTAATGACAAAGAAAATAAACGGAATTTTTTTAAAACAAATAAACTGGGGCCTGATACAATAGATACGATTAAACGCTATGTTCATGAAAATTATGGCATTATAGACGGAAACACTTATGAATTTTAACGGACTAATGTGCGCACATGAATAGAATAAAAACAACCAAGCCCCCTAACCAAAAGGGGGCTTTTTGTTGCGGATGTTTACATACCACTTGTTACGGATGCTTTCAAAGGGATGGCGTTTTAGGCAGAGCAAAGCACCGCAGTCAGTTGTGAGACGGCGGCGCTTTCAGCAACTTTTGCATTGTTTTTGGGATACGAATTCGAGGATGGTTGAATTACAAACTGTATTATATTGGAAAGGCAGTTTTTTAAAGCAGGGGAAGGGGAGGGGACAAATATAACCCAAATCCCAAAAATAAAATCACAAATTTTTCATTGTTGGGAACAGCAAAACATCCCTAATGCTGTCGTTGTTTGTCAGCAGCATGACCAGCCTGTCAATTCCCATGCCCATACCCCCAGTTGGCGGCATGCCATATTCAAGCGCGTTTAAAAAGTCATAATCAACATCACATGCCTCTTCGTCACCTTGCTTTTTCAGCTCTGCCTGGGCTTCAAACCGCTGGCGCTGGTCGATCGGATCGTTTAACTCGGAAAACGCATTTGCAAACTCTTTTCCAATGATAAATAGTTCAAACCGCTCAGTTATTTTCGGATTATTCGGGTTTCTTTTAGCAAGGGGAGAAATTTCAACAGGGTAGTCGGTGATAAATGTTGGCTGGATTAGATTTTTTTCGACATATTCATCAAAAAACAAGTTCAATATGTCTCCGATTTTGTGTCTTTGTTCATATTTAATTTTGTGCTGATCCGCAACTTCTCTTGCCTGTTCAAGCGAGGCTATCTTTGAAAAATCCACCCCAGAATATTTCAAGACGGAATCGGTCATGGAAATCCTGGAAAAAGGCTTGTCTAGAT
>CADBXQ010000041.1:0-6545 GCA_902798675.1 Oscillospiraceae bacterium | reverse complement strand
GTCTAGATCGATCTTCTCGCCGCCATATTCAATCTGAGTTGTTCCGACGACGTTTTTAGCAACAGTTTTAATCAAACGCTCTGTGATGTCCATCATGCCTTCAAAGTCGGTGTATGCCTGATATAGCTCAAGCAATGTGAATTCGGGGTTGTGTTTTGTGTCTGTCCCTTCGTTTCGAAAGACCCTGCCGATTTCATAGACCCTCTCAAAGCCGCCAACTATTAGCCGTTTTAGATGCAGCTCAAGCGCAATTCGAAGAACCATGTCCATGTTTAGGGCGTTGTGGTGGGTCATAAACGGCCTAGCTGAGGCTCCGCTTGCCTGATTATTTAAAATGGGAGTTTCAACTTCAACAAAAGCTTCGTTATCAAGAAAACGCCGAACCTCTGAAACTATCCTGCTTCGCTTGATAAAAGTTTCCCTAACCTCGGAATTAACGATTAAATCGACATATCTCTGGCGATACTTTAAGTCTATGTTCTGGAGGCCGTGAAATTTTTCGGGCAGGGGAATTAAAGATTTCGCCAACAGCGTTATTTTTGTTGTTTTAACTGAGATTTCTCCACGCTGCGTTTTGCAAACCTCTCCCTCAACGCCAATTATATCACCAATGTCAAATTTTTTAAACTGATTATAATTTTCTTCATCCATACAGTCTTTTTTTATATAGCACTGAATTTTTCCATAAAAATCTTGAATTCCAGCAAAACTGATCTTGCCCATAATCCGTTTGCTCATGATTCTTCCCGCAACGCAGACGTTTTTGCCCTCGCTTTGCTCAAAATTGTCAACGATATCCTTCGAGCTTGAGGTCACGTCAAATTTGGTTATGGAAAAAGGATCTTGACCTGAGTCTTGCAAAACCTTCAATTTTTCCCTTCGAACCTTTAATTGTTCCCCTAAATTCTGGGCTTCATTTGCATCTTTCATTTTAAAAAACACCTCAGCGATTTATGTCTAGAATTTCATATTTTACCACTCCGGACGGCGTTTCTGTTTCGACGAGATCGCCAATTTTGTGGCCCAGAAGCGACTTTCCAACCGGCGATTCATCCGAAATCCTTCCTTCCATTGGGTTTGCTTCCATAGAACCAACTATCCTATATTCAAAAATCTCTCCGTCTGAAGCGTCTTTCATTCTAACCTTGCTGCCTATTTCAACGATATCATTGCTTAATTGATCCGAGTCAACAATTTTAGCATTTTTTAGCATGGCTTCTATTTGAGAGATCCTTGCCTCAACCATGGCTTGCTCGTTTTTTGCTTCGTCATATTCGCTGTTTTCAGAAAGATCTCCAAAGGAAATAGCGGTTTTTATTTTGGACGCAACGTCCTTTCGGGTTTTGGTTTTTAATTCTTCCAGCTCATTTTCAAGCTTTTTCAAGCCATCAGAAGTCAAAATTGTCTGTTTTTGCATGTTCACTTTTATATCTCCTCCGTCAAAGTTAGTAAAAATATAAATCACAATTCACATTAAATTATACGGAAACTGCCTCAATATGTCAAGCTGCATTTTGTGTAAAAAATTCAAATATATCAACAAGCTTATATGTATCTACTTCGTTTAGCATGAAACAGTATCTGCTGAGCAAGCCCTGGGCAGCTTGAAATTTGTTCGCTCGGGCCGTTTGGATAGTGTTCCTGCAAAACTTTTTTCATCCAAACATCAACCGGAAAAGCGTTCATTTTGTGATATCCAAACAGCAAAACACACTTTGCAACCTTATCTCCAACCCCGCATATTTTCATCAAACTTTTTTTTGCATCTTCAACGTCCATGCCATATATTTTCGTCAAATCCACTTCGCCTGAATTCACCTTATTGGCCGCGTCCAAAATATATCTCGATCGAAAGCCAGCCCGCAAAACCGCCAAATCATCACTTGAGCAATTTTCCAGCCTCGCTGTCGAGGGAAATGAAAAACCATTTTCAATTTTTTCTCCGAAACCCAAGCACAATCTGTCTATAATACCTTGAATTCTTGGAATGTTGTTGTTTGCAGATATTATAAATGAAATCAACGTTTCCCAGGGATCTTGTCTTAAAATTTTTATTCCGCCACACAAATGCATGGCTTTTTCCAGGATTTTATCTCCTCTAAAATTATTTAATAATTGGTCATAATCATAATTCAAATCTAAATAATTCTCCCAAAAATCCGGCCCACAAGTTGAAAATTTAAATTCTAATGCGCTTTTCTTTTGAGATATGATTGCTGAATTTTTTCCAGCAAAAACCAAAAAACTGTTGCTGTCGACGGCCCTAAATCTAAAACACTGTCCGCATGTCAGCGTGTCTTTCAAAGAAAAATTGTTTGCTTCCAATTCAAAATCCATCGCCAACTCTCCCCAACAATCAGCATTCTAGCATATATTTTTTATAAAGTCAAGCAAAAATATTTTTTTGGTTATTTTGCACTAAAACACGCTGAAATATATTATGAAAAATATGCAATTTAACGTCAAAAAGCGCAAATTAAAAATAAATATGCATATTTTGAAGGAATTTCTTGCGCTTTGCTTTGAAATGGTGTATAATAAACTGCGTGGAATAAATTATAGATTTGTCGGAGGTTAGTTTTTATGCCAGTTATTAACTATGAACAATATTGTCAGATGCTTGACAGAGCATATAATAATCATTATGCATATCCCGCGTTTAATGTTTCAAACATGGAGACTGCGAGCGCTGTTTTGGCGGGGCTTGAAGAAGCAAATTCTGATGGAATAATTCAGGTGTCTATTGGAGGGGCGACATATGCGTCCGGTGCTAGGATAAAGGACAAGGTGTTGGGGGCAATTGCGCTTGCAAATTATGTCCAACTGGTTGCCGACAGCTACAATATCAACGTTGCTTTGCACACGGATCACTGCAAACTGTCTAATTTGGATGACTATCTCATTCCACTAATCGAAGAAACCGAGCGTCGGCGGGCTAATGGGCTGCCAAACCTTTTTTCAAGCCATATGTTTGATGGATCGGACATTTTGCTTTCAAAAAATTTAGAAATTTCCAAAAGATTGCTTGAAAAGTGCCATAAAAATGAAATAGTTCTGGAAATTGAGATTGGAGTTGTTGGTGGAGAAGAAGACGGGGTGAATAATGAAGGCGCTTCGAATGAAAAGCTATATTCGACCCCGGAGGATATGATTCAAGCGTATGAAGCCTTGGAAAGCGTTGGCGGAGAATATATGATGGCTGCGACTTTTGGCAATGTTCATGGTGTGTATAAGCCTGGAAATGTTAAACTGCGGCCGAAAGTTTTGCGTGATGGTCAAGAGGCTTTAAAGGCCAAATATGGGGAAGATAGGCGTTTTAGATTTGTTTTTCACGGCGGCTCGGGCTCTGGGAAGGAAGAAATTCAGGAAACTCTTTTGTATGGCGTTGTTAAAATGAATATCGACACAGACACACAATATGCGTTCACTCGTCCTATTGCGGATCATATATTTAAAAATTATGATGGGATTTTAAAAATTGAGGGCGAGGTTGGAACAAAGGCCGTGTATGACCCGCGGTCGTATTTGAAAAAGGCCCAGGGAAATATGGCCCAAAGGGTTGTTGAAGCTTGCAAAGATTTGCGTTCCATTAATTCTCACATAAATTTTTGATTATGTTTAAAATATTCGCCTAATTTATTAAATTTTATCAAACTTTTTGCTTATGCTCGTGACTAATTTTTAAAAATGTCTTGACATTATGGAAAAATATGGTATAATCATTTCGTCGAATTTTGGCGAAAGAAGTGATGTATTCTTTTCGTCTTTAGTCTTCAATAATTTAAAGGGAGTATGTTTTAAGAAATGATTTGTCCTGAGTGTAAAAACGAAATAGCGGATGGAGCGAAGTTTTGTTCTAATTGTGGCTGCGATATTGAACTTGCAAAACAGGCCTATTTTGCAGAGGCTAATCACGCGCCACAAATTGTGTGCGGGGGGGTAAAAGTCAAAGTTTAGACGGAAAATTTGTTATTTTTGACACAGAAACAACCGGGCTTGATTCTGAATATGATCGTTTAACCCAAATCGCGGGATTGGTGTTTTCTGGCGGAAAGATTCATTCTTTTTTTGACACTATGGTCAACCCAGAAAGGCCCATTCCTGAAAACATAACCGAGCTCACAGGGATTGATGATGCTATGGTTGAAAACGCGCCTTTGGAAGCTGAGGCTTTGCGGCAATTTTTAGAGTTTGCAAACGGAGCAGTTTTGGTTGCGCATAATGCAAAATTTCACGTTGGTTTTTTAAAGGCTGCTGCCAAGCGTAGCAACATAGAATTTGATTGTGCTTTCATAGACACTTTATCTTTAGCCAGGGTTTTATATCAAGATTTGAGCGGATATTCGCTAAATGAACTCGCTGCGAACTTTGAGATTGGAGATTGTTCTAACCCTTCGAAGGCGCTTTCTGATGCTTTGAAAGTGCATGGGATTTTTGTTAAAATGATTGATGATTTAAAAAATAAGTATAATATTAGCAGTATCAGTGAAATTAATTCGAAATTAAGCGGGGAGAGCGCTTCCGGAGGGGTTGAGGCTTGTCCCGAGTGTGGAGAGAGCGTTTCTGGTGATGTTGAGACTTGCCCTGGGTGTGGATATCCCATAAAAGGCCGTGTTAACTTGGAAAACCTTCAAAATGAGGGGATCGAAGGGGAAAAAATCAATTGGACTGACGGAAAGATATTGGTTCTCATTTTATCCATTTTTGTAGCAATATGGGTGCTGATTGCGATGATAGGTTCAGCGGGTTCTCCTACCCGTGACTCTCTAAGCGGCAAGTCTAGTTCTTCAAAAAGTTCCAGCTCTTCAAAAAGTTCTAGCTCTTCAAGCAGTAGCTCAAGCTATTCGAGCTCTATGTGTTTATGGTCGGGTTGCACACAAAATCGGGCGCCCGACAGTATATACTGCGCATATCATCGGGATTGTCAGAAATCATCCAGTAGCTCTTCAAGCAGTAGTTTCAGTTATCCAAGTGCATCGGACTTGCAAATATCTAATGTTAAGGTTCAAACTGACTCTGCGGCCACATATTGCACTGGAACAATCAAAAATAATGGGAAAGTGACCTTTAAATTTGTTGAAGTCAAAGGCTGTTTTAAGGATGGCGGCGGGAATGTGATTGAGACGGGAAGTAGTTATGCTGTTGGAAGTGAGGGCTTATCTCCTGGACAGTCCAAATCATTTACAATATATTCTGATGGGCGCAATCCCAAAGTTAAAAGTTGCAGTGTGGAAGTTTATGATTTTAGTTGAAAGGTGTTGAAGATTAGTTATGGCATTGATAGATTGTCCTAAATGTGGTAAACAAGTTTCCAGTTTTGCTCTTGCTTGTCCTGATTGTGGCTGTGCAATAAACGCTATATGTGATGGTGATGTTGCAAAAAAACCTGTAGATGATGAATCGGTTGCTTTTTCTCTTTCAGCAGTTGAAGGCACCTTGCTATATGAGGCTGGGATGAGGCGCGTTAAAATGATTCTTGCGGATGAGGGAATTGAATTTCAAGACGCACCTTATAACGCTGATAGTTATAGGGCAGAATCTGTTTATTTGAACTATTCACAAGTTAGGAATTTTAGATTTGTGGATCGGGTTGTTGCTTTTAATGAAAATAAAACTGTTATTGGTAGGGCGATGTTGGGATTATTACCTGGTTTGTTTTTTGCTTTGTTAGGATTATTATCATTATCATTGTCTTCGAAAGATAGAGGGGCTGAGTTGGCTGCTGGATTATTCGCATTATCTGGTTTCTTTGGTTGGCTTGGTCCTGTTGTTGGGGCTATTGATGGAGCGACGAAAAGATGCAGGAGTGGGAGTTTTTTGATTATAGATTATATTTCGCAGGATGGAGAAAAAGCTTCTCTTTCGCTGGAAGACAGCCTTTGGTCACGTAAAAGAGAAAAACTTAGCACATTGTTAAAAGAAAGGTGTCCGAACATGCTGCCTGCAAACCGTCTTTAATTTTTGTTGCAGGCAAGGGGATTAATCGCGCAAATTTATTCTAATTTTGAATGAAAAATTATAATTATTGAGGTTTTTGTTTGATGTTATATATTAATGCAAAAATATTTAAGACGCCTTTGGATGTGATAGATAAGGGGTTTATTTGGGTTGAAAAGGGCATTATAAAAAAAGTTGATGATATGGGAAAATGCCCTAAAAGTTCGAATATAGTTGACTGTTGCGGGCTGGATATATATCCCGGCTTTATTGATGCGCACTCACACATTGGAATGTGGGAAGATGGGCTGGATTTTGAGGGGAGCGATGGAAACGAAGAAACAGACCCAATTCTGCCCCAGATGCGAGCAATTGATGCGGTTAATCCAATGGATGGTTGCTTTAAAGAGGCTTTGATGGCGGGGATAACAACCGTTGTCACGGGGCCTGGCAGCGCAAATCCCATTGGGGGAAGTTTTGTTGCTATGAAAACTTTTGGAAATTGTGTTGATGAAATGGTGGTGAAAAATCCCGTCGGAATCAAGTTTTCTTTGGGAGAAAATCCCAAAAATGTCTATAGCGAGAAGGAGCAAATGCCAACAACTCGG
>CADBXQ010000040.1 GCA_902798675.1 Oscillospiraceae bacterium | reverse complement strand
TGAAAATTCTCCAGTTAAAGCCATGTGTCTTAATGTTGCGCATGACTGTAATTTAAGATGTAAATATTGCTTTGCGTCAACCGGGGATTTTGGCGGCGGTCGAAAGTTGATGCCGCTTGAGGTTGCCAAAAAGGCCATAGATTTTTTGATCGAGAATTCTGGGAAAAGAAGGAATCTTGAGGTGGATTTTTTTGGCGGAGAGCCTCTTTTGAATTTTGATGTTGTTAAAAAAACGGTCGAATATGCAAAAAATCGTGAAAAAAGCAACAACAAAAATTTTCGTTTCACAATAACAACCAACGGCGTTTTGCTTGATGATGAAAAGATAGAATACATAAACCATCACATGAATAATGTTGTTTTGTCGTTGGATGGCCGAAGGGAAGTCAATGATCGGGTTCGCAGGCGTGTTGATGGGAACGGGTCATATGATTTGATATTGCCGAAATTTTTAAAGCTGGTTGAGGGGCGAAAAGACAAAGACTATTACGTTCGAGGAACATTCACAAAATATAACCTTGACTTTTTAAAAGATGTTTTGCATATTAACGATTGCGGATTTGATCAAATCTCGGTTGAGCCGGTTGTTTGCGACTCAAACTGTGAATATGCGATAACCGAAGAAGATTTGCCAAAAATTTTTGAGCAATATGAGCTGCTCGCAAATAAAATAGTTGAAAAGAAAAAAGCCGGCCAAAAGATAAATTTTTTTCATTTTATGATAGATTTAAATCAAGGGCCATGTTTGATAAAGCGTCTCAAGGGCTGTGGATGTGGGAACGAATATGTTGCAATTTCTCCGGAAGGTTGGATATATCCTTGTCATCAGTTTATGGGCGTTGAAAAGTGGAAGATGGGAAATGTTGTTGAAAACAAGTTAGATCAAAAGATTAAAAAGGATTTTTCTAAAACGACAATTTTTCACAAAGAAGAATGCAAAAATTGTTGGGCCAAGTTTTACTGCAGCGGTGGGTGTACTGCCAACAACCATCAATATGCGGGAAATATTTTAAAGCCATATAAAATTAGTTGTCAAATGGAAAAAAAACGAATTGAGTGCGCAATAATGATTAAAGCCGCTTTGGGCTAAAAATGTTTTAAGGAGGGTTTAAATTTGAATACTGTTGGATTTATTGGAACAGGGCAGATGGCCAAAGCCATTATCTCTAGGCTATATTCAAATAAAATTGGCATGCGCGCTATGGCGTATGATATAAGCCGAAATAACTATGATTTGCTCGGAAAAATGGGGGTTGTTATATGTCAATCCTCGTCGGAAGTTGTTAAAAGATGTGAATATATCGTCCTTGCTGTTAAACCGCAAAATTTTCCGGATGTTTTGAGCCAGATCAAGTCAGAACTATCCGAAAAAAATGTCGTTGTTTCCATAGCTGCTGGAATAACGCAGGAATATGTTGCAAACGCCATAGGATTTGTTCCTAAGTTCGTTCAGGTTATGCCAAACACGCCGCTTTTGATTGGCCATGGCGCAACAGCGATCGCTCGAGGAACTAAGGTTGACGACAAATCATTCAATTTTGTTAACAAAATATTTTCAACAAGCGGCGAAGTATACACTGTCCCGGCAGACAAAATGAACGATATAATCCCAATAAATGGCTCATCTCCCGCTTTCATATATGCATTTGCTAAAGGCTTTTTGAATTTTGCACATAAAAAGGGAATCGACAAAGAAACCGCTTTGAATTTGTTTTGCGCATCTTTAAAGGGCAGCGCGCAGATGCTTTTGAGTTCGGGGAAAAGTCCAGACGATTTAATAAAAGACGTCAGTTCTCCCGGAGGAACAACTTTGGCGGGGCTTTCGATTTTGGAAGAAAACAACTTTGTTGAAATTGTTGAAAAAACCTGCGAGCAGACTTCAAAAAGGGCGTTTGAGCTTTCAAAATAAAATCCAAGTGGGGTTGTAATATTAAAAACATGTCCAACATAAACATTTATTAACAGTTATATTAAAGACAAAGGATGTGTTTTTATGCTACATGCGCCAAAAATCAGACAAAGGGCTTTTTTTTAAATATATATAAAAAAAATTAATTTGATTAAGGTTTTATTTGTCTTGTTTGTTTTAGGGATGATATATGGAGCTGCGCTGATTGGCTTAAATCAAGACGAGGCTTTGGGCCAGTTGGGGGGCGTTATGCAGAGGTTTATCAGCAAAAGAGCCGAGCAATCTGTTGTTGTCACTTTGATCTCCTCTTTTTCTTCTTCGATGGTTTTGATCACTATTCTCTTTTTGATTGGATTTTTTTCGATTGGACAACCCATTGCCCTTTTCATCCCTGTTTTTCAAGGGCTTGGAGTTGGCCTATCCACAGCGTATTTATATTCTTCCAGGGGAGTTGGCGGGGTTCTCTTTTGCCTGTTGTTGATCCTGCCTTCTGCTTTTATATCAACGTTTGCGCTGATTTTAGGCAGCAGAGAGAGCATTCGATTTTCTAGCAAAAATTTGAAAACATTATTTCCTCAGAAATTTAATCAAAACATGAAAGGAGAGCTTGGTTTATATCTAAAACGTTTTGCAGCTTTAACATTTTTTCAAGCGATTTCAGCAATTGTTGACGCTATTTGCACATTTTTGTTTGCCCGATTTTTGCTTTAATTTGGATTTGTTTTAATAAGTTAACATTTTTTACCGATTATCATTTGACTTTTTGAAAATAATTTGCAATAATATAGACTAGACTTTGAAAATTTCAGAAACTGGTTTATTCCTGGTTTTGCTTGACTATTAAAATTTAGGAGGATAAAAATGAAATATACATACATTCCAAAGGGCGTTTGCAGCCGAAAAATATCGATCGAGCTTGATCAAGACAAAATATTAAATGTTGAATTTGAAGGCGGCTGCAGCGGCAACACAAAAGGCGTTGCAGCAATGGTTCGCGGGCAAAACGTAAATGATGTTATAGCAAAATTGAAGGGAATTCCGTGTCAAAATAAGGGGACATCCTGCCCGGATCAGCTGGCTCTTGCGCTGGAAAAAGCTTTAAAAGAAAACGGTTAGGGTTTTGGTTTTATGAAAGTTAAATTAATCAATGATTCAAGTCATCCCGAGAACATCGTGGCGTGCGCTGCAAAATTATGCTATAGCGCTTCAGACATCGACGCTCTTTTGGAAGAAGTAGATGATCAGAATGCAAGTGAATTTGTTGATATGCTCGTCAAAATGGGACATGAAAGCCCTATGGAACACGCATTTTTCACATTCGCAATTGAAGGCGTTTCAAGGTCTTTGCTCGCTCAAATAACCAGACACAGAATAGCTTCATTTAGTGTTCAAAGTCAAAGATATGTTAATGGGAAAAACTTTTCCTTTGTCGTTCCGCCAGAAATTGAAAATGATGAGGAAGTAAAAGAAATATTTTTGAGCGCTATGGAAAAAGATCTGGAATATTATAATAAAATAACTGAAATGCTAAAAAACAAACATAAGCAAAAATTTTTGAAACTGGGCATGGATGAAAAACTGGCTGAGAGAAAAGCCGAAAAAATGAGCATTGAGGACGCAAGATTTGTTTTGCCAAATGCGTGTTCAACAAAGATGATATTGACCATGAACGCGCGAAGTTTGTTGAATTTTTTTCGCTTGAGGTGTTGTAATCGTGCTCAGTGGGAAATAAATCAACTGGCGTGTGAAATGTTATCACTCGTTGCCAAAGTCGCTCCTTCAATATTTAAAAATGCAGGGCCGTCTTGTGTGGGTGGCGCGTGTTCCGAGGGAAGGATGTCCTGCAAAAAGGCGAGTGAGGTCAGGGAGAAAATTGAAAAAATAAAGGGCAAACGGCGAAATATATGAAAAAATTGATAGTTATAGACGGCTTGGACGGCAGCGGAAAAGCAACTCAAGCAAAAATTTTAAAAGACACGCTCGAAAAACAAGGAAAATTTGTCAGACAAATTGAATATCCACGGTATGAAAGCGATTCTTCCGCGCTTGTCAGGCTATATTTGGGCGGCAAAATTTCCGAAAATCCCTTTGAAGTTAATGCATATGCTGCAACGAGTTTTTATGCTTGTGACCACTATATCGGCTACAAAACCGATTGGGAGCGGGATTATTTAGACGGCAAGATAATAATTTCCGATCGATATGTCAGCTCAAATGCGATTCATCAAATGGCCAAATTGCCCAAAATCGAGTGGGATTATTTTATAAATTGGTTATATGATTATGAATTTTTCAAATTAGGCCTGCCAAAAGAGACTTGTCTAATATATCTTGATCTGGATCCTATAATTTCTCAAAAATTGATTAATACTCGTTGTAATGAATCTAAAAAAGATATACATGAAAAAAATTTAAAATATTTGATAAAATGCAGGGAAGCGGCAATATATTCTTCTAAATTGATGGGCTGGAATGTTATTAAATGTGACTGCGAAGCTGGCGTTTTGCCGGTTGAAAAAATATCTCAAAAAATTATAAAATTAATTAATAATTCAAATTTTTAGTTCAGGGAGAACAAATATGGTGTATTTATTTTTAGCTAATGGTTTTGAAGAAGTGGAGGCGATAACCCCGTTTGACTATATTAAAAGAGCCGGCATCGATGTCTGCGCTGTTGGGGTTGGCGGAAAAAGAATCACTGGCGCACACGAAATGACGGTTGAAGTTGATATGACAATTGATGAATATGATCCGGATGAAAGCAATGATATGATTATTTTGCCGGGGGGAATGCGCGGGACCCAAAATTTGAGATCCAATTTTAAGGTCATCGAATGTTTGAAAAGTGCGTATGCAAACAGCAGTATTGCTGCGATATGTGCTGCTCCTTCGATATTGGGCGAGCTGGGGTTTTTAAAAGGAAAAAAGGCGTGTTGTTTTCCTGGATTTGAGCAAACATTGAGAGGAGCTAAAATTTCATTTGAGCCGGTGGTTATCGATAAAAACGTGATAACTTCGCGTGGTCCAGGGACAGCCCAGCAATTTTCATTTGCAATAATTGAATATTTAGCAGGGAAGAAAAAGTCTGATGAAATCGCTGGGCAAGTAAAATGGGTGTTTTAAATCTGTCAGATCGCAAAGCTGCTCTACGCCAAAAACACATGAATAATCGAATATTTATGACTCCGCAAAAAAAATCAGACAGCGATTCAAATATTTTCAAAAAGATTATTTCCCTAGATTGCTTTATAAAGTCAAAAGTCATTTTAACATATGTTTCAACCGAGCTCGAAGTTGACACTAAAAAAATCATTGAATATTCAATTAAAGTTGGAAAAAAAGTTGCTGTTCCGGTTTCCATCGCCAAAAATTTAACTTTGGATTTTTACTTTATAAATTCAGTGAATAGGCTTAGAGTTGGAAATTTTTCAATACTGGAGCCGGACGCTAAAACGAGCGAATTTTGCGATGTTAGTAGGCTTCAAAATCTTTTGTGTGTGGTTCCGGGGATGGTTTTTGATTTAAATGGCTATCGGATAGGGTATGGAAAAGGCTATTATGACAGGTTTTTGAAAAAATATAGCTGCAGTACGCTTGGACTTTGCTATGAGTTTGATCTTTTAAAATCAGTCCCCAAGGGCCAAAACGATGTTCCTGTGGATTTAGTGCTGACTGAAAAACAAATTGTTAAATCAATGAAAGGCTGAGAGCATGGACGCTAAAAATCAAGAAAAAGTTAATGCTAAAAATAATCAAAAGAAGTCATTTATTAATGATTTTTTCGAAAAATATGTTGTGAGTATACGAAAAAAAGTTCACGATTCCTGCGACGAAGATGAGCATTTTCAATCAGACGATTGCGGTCAGTCTGGCTCGGGAGGTTTTAGCAAAAAGCGCATTATTATTTTGGTTTTGGCGTCCTTTTTGATCTTGATTTCAGCGGTTTCACTGCTCATATTAAACGAAATGTATGCTTTTTTTAAATATGGAGGGCAGGAGAAGGTTGTTGAAATTCCATATGGGAGCTCAACTTCTAAAATAGCATATATATTAAACGAGAATGATATTATAGCCTATCCATGGATATTTTCGACATATGCATCTTTTTCCGGACAGACCAATTTAAAGCATGGCGCATTTAAATTAAACACTTCAATGAACTATGATTAAATTATTAATATTTTATCGTCGGACCGCAACAATATTAGTCAAACTAAATTCGTGATTTTCGACGGGCTCGATATGTTCGATATGTGTGAAACCAATTCATCTCAGTCTTTGGTTGATCCAAAAGAGGTTTTGGAAGAGCTAAATAATAAAGAAAACTATTCAAAGTTTAATTTTGTCAAAGACATAAAACAATCTGAGCTATCTGGGGCATATTATCCCATGGAAGGTTTTTGCGCATTATGCACATTTTATTTGGATTCTGGCTCAACTCCCAAATCCATTGCCAACAAAATTCTGGAAAAAACTGATAATGTTTTGGCGAATTTGCGCGAGGAAATTCAAAATAGCGGCATGAGTTTGTGGGAAATAGTGACAACAGCTTCAATTATTCAAGCGGAAACCAGTAATGAGCGCGACATGAGAAAAATTTCTTCTGTTATATACAATAGGCGCAGAAATCTTGAAGAATATAAACGATTGCAGTGTGATCCAACAAGTAAATATGCTGAAAAAATTAAAAAAGATATGAAAAAAATTGGTTATTTTGACGAAAATAAAGCAAACAGCTATTAAAGCATTTAAAGCTATA
>CADBXQ010000039.1 GCA_902798675.1 Oscillospiraceae bacterium | reverse complement strand
GCTTCAGGTCAATGTAGTCCTCCATTAGGAGGGTGTTGAATTTTACAAAGGATTCGTTGACATTGCCCTTCTTGTGCAGGTTCATGTTCTTCAAATACCAGGTTTCAAGCTGCCTTTCGGTTATTGTGGTGTAGTCAATGCTCTGCCAGATGTTTTCTGTCGAGAGGATATCCTGCTCGAACTTGTTTATTACCTCATCATTGATGATTTTGAAAAACATGTAGAAGGGCTCATGCTTCAGGCTGCCTTCCTTATACTCAAAGGTCTGCTTGATTTCTGCGGGAGTTATCTTGTCCTCACGGAATTTCGTAATCAGTTCGCCGACGGCAAGGTAGTTATCGATTTTATCCATGTATCTGTCGAAATACATGTTGTTGAATGTGATGAACCTTCCTCTGACGTTCAGCATATTTTCCCTTACAAGATGGGTGAGCAGCTGGTTGACATAGCCCTCATGAATTCCATATTCAATCAGGTCTTCCTTTGTAAATGTGGAATCCTTTCCGAAGTAGTTTCTGATTGATATGAAATTGTTTGCATTGTCGAGAACCTGGGAGCATTTCGGACAGCACAGCTTGTAGCTTGAATGGTTCGGCTCGCCGCATATCACGCAGTAGTCATACTTGAAGTCGATGATTTCGGAAAAGTCGGGGATTTCAACCACATCAATTTCTTCATCCGAGGCATCTAATTCGATAGGTTTGTATGATGGAACCCCTTTAAAGTCATCAGCCTTTTCATTAAAATCAAGATAGTATTTTTTGGCAATGTTATAAAGCTTCTCATGTATACTCAATGCAACGACAACTTCACTTTTTTCCAACTCCTCGAAGCTGTCATGAATCTTGTTTCGAAGCATGTATGCCGAATAGATCTTGTCCTTGAAGTTGTAGTCTATGATTCCCTTCCGGTAGACCGTGTCGAGCTGTGAATAGAAGTCCTTTCTATAGTTGAATTTCATGCCTATTCTGTTTAAAAGCTTGTTTAGAAGATACTCAAGAAATGGGGTGGCATCTGCCTTGACTGCAGACGGCGCAATATTCACTTCCTTTTCAATCCTGTTTCCAAGTTTGTATAAAGTATCATCAAAATCCTTTAGAAAATCGAAATTAGACAATTTGTGCACCTCATTATAATATTGTGTTAGCATGATATTTATAATTTAAATAGTTTGAATTTTAAAGTAATAGTATAGGTGAAAAGATGGAAGCTACTTTTAAGGATTTCTACGACACACTGATTGAAAATCTGGAAACATATGCCGGCGAATACGAGTCATTCATTGACTACGGACCTGACTTGTTTAAGTTGTTATGCGATTTGCTCAACACAGACGTTGATTATTCACTTAAATTGCCAATCTGTGGGGCAATAGCATATTACGTGGCTCCGGATGACATAATCTCCGAGCAGATCTACGGACCGTACGGATACATTGACGACATTTACCTTTCCAGTCATGTATTGAAGATGGTTGCTTTGAAAACATTATCAATGAATGCGAAGCTAAATCCCTTGAGATATTAAGCGATGATGAAGTCAAAAACATTAAGGAATACATTGGGCTTTGATTTTATCTGTAAATTCAATATTAAAATCTATTTTTTCAATTTTTCCATTTTCAAATCCATAGGAACTTATTTTTTTATAAGAAATCAACCTATTCCAATTTAAAGACGTAATGTGTTGCAAGTGCATACTTCGAATCATCGTAGATACTTTTGAATTTGCTGAAATTTTTGAGAATCACATTTCTGTCAATGACAACATGATTGCTGTGGGGATTTATGATAAATCCCTTCAAATCAAGCCTTATTAGATATTCAAAGAAATGGTTCAGGTTCACTACCTGAAGATATATGTTGTCTTCCTTTTTGATTTCATTCTTGCTAGTATAGAGTTCCATATAGCCGTCCGAAGTTGTAACGACATTTAAAAATTCATTATGCATTTCCAGAATGTCATTCTTGGGCTTGGAAATATAATCATAAATCAGCGTAATCGGTGTTGCCCTTGCAAGGGCGCGTAAAATTGCCTCATTGTCTGATTTTTCCTGAAGAACTGAAAGCAAATCAGGATTTTCAATGTTGTTTGCAAGAACCTTAAGCTCATTTACCGAAAAGGAAAACCTTGTGAAGTTGACCGGAAGGACAGGAGTGTCTGGTTTTCCTTCAAACTCTTCCAGGTTTATTTTGGCACCGATGCTTGCAGGATTGATAATCAAGTCAACACCTGCAGAAAGATAATAGTCAAAGTCGTGAAACTGGGCAACCAGGTCTGAATCGGCAAAGATTTTGTTGTACTCATCCAAATCCGTGAAAAGCGGAATGAATTTGCTGTCTTTTTCTCCCATCAGATAGAGAAAATCCATGCCTTCTCTATTGAATGTCGGGGCGATTAGTGTGGAATAGTCCAGCTCCTGATAGATGATTTCGTCATCAACCTTTGTTTTATCTTCAAAAAGTTTTTTCAGGTGGTTGTGTGTGATGTCTTCAAGCAAAACAGCAACATTATTTCTGATTGTGTATGCCCTATAACTACTATTGGTATAATATCCGGGATATATGATGATTCGCAGTTTTTCAAGAACATCAATCACAACGTCTTTTTTTGGATATTCAAACATCTTAATTTTGTCTATAACCCTGCATTTAGCGTAGTCATCCATAAATTTTTCAACAAGTCCTTCAATTTTCGCTTGAATTCTGTTTATCATATACAAGCACCGCCTTCTAGATATGAAAATAAAATCGGACTTATTATATGACATATTCCACCCAAATGTCAACTAATATTTAAAAAACTTCATGATATATTTTGCCATTTCAGGAAATATTGGTTGGTCTTTTTCTCATCTTCAAGACTCGTCGGGCGTCCATGACCGGGATATATTGAATAATTTCCGCTTAAATTCGCAATTTTTCTAACGCTTTGTTTTGTTTTTTCTTCGCTCCCTCCAAACAAATCATATCTGCCAACCGTTCCCGCAAAAATCGCATCTCCGGTGAACAAAGTTTGGTTTGACAGCGAATATGTTGTGCTGCCTTTGGTGTGGCCGGGGGTGTGGATCGCGGTGAAAAAATCTGAGCCAAAGGAAATTTTAAATCCGTCTGAAAAAGTGATAAGATTATCTTCATTATATTCAACATCTTGGTTGAAAAAATTTGCGGAGTTTTTGTGTCTGCTGTCCAACATTTCTTTGTCAAATTCATGAATATATGCTGGCAGGTTTAAAAATTGCTTCAAACCCAAAACGTGGTCAAAATGTCCGTGGGTTAAAAGGACAAACCTTGGACTAACGCCATTTGCCCTGATCCACTCGGTCAAAGCAGGATCACAAGCCCCGGGGTCAACTATCGCGCAATCATCATTTTTGTCAATAATTAAATAGCAATTCGTTTTTAATTGACCTAAAACGAATTTTTTCAACCTATATTCTCCGTTTGAAAAAAATTTTTCCACTCTCAATCGCTCCCTTTAAAATGTATGTATAAATTTTGGGGGTGAAGTTTACGATTTTGTGTCAATAGATATCACCCCATTGAGTTTTTTCAACTGCCAAATGACTTCTTTTAGCTCCGAAACGTGGTGGATAAAAATGCTAACATCTATTTTAATATTTTCATTTTCTAAAAATTTCACATTGAGTTCGCTTATTGGAACATTCAGTTTGGATAATGTGGATGTTGTTTGAAAAATCATTTCATCGTTGTTAACAGCCAGAATGTGAAGTGTTGAAATGTATCTGTTGTTTGAGGACATCTGCCAATAGACAGGGATGAACCGATCGATTTTGGCCTCGTCTTTTTGAGCGTTTAAAACGTTTTGGCAATTGGTTTTATGGACAGAGACCCCGCTTCCCCGAGTTATAAAGCCAACTATGTTGTTTCCTGGAATTGGATTACAACACTTAGCCAGGCTGACCAAACAGTGGTCTATCCCTTCGACAACAACTCCAGTTGAAGAAGAAAAATTATTTGGTTGAAAAACAAATTTGGGCCTGGATTCATTTTTATTATATTTAAAATATAATTTTTTAATGTTTGGCATTATTTTTGAAATAATAACCCCGCCATATCCAATTGCAGCATAAAAATCCTCAACCGAATTAAATTGACATCGCGTTGCAATTGGTTTGAAAAACTCTTCAAATTCGCTTTCGTCAAGGTTTATGTCGTTTCTCAAAAGTTCTTTTTTTAGCTCGTTTATTCCTCCTCGTATATTTTCCGGCCTTTTTTCCTTTTTAAACCAAGACTTGATTTTGTTTTTAGCTTCTGTCGTTTTGACGATATTCAGCCAATTTCTGGACGGCCCGTGTGATGCTGATTTAGTTGTTATTATTTCAACAACCTGGTTTGTTTTAAGCTTGGTTTCTATGGGGGCGATTTTTCCGTTTATTTTCCCGCCAATCATTTTGTGGCCAATTTCAGAGTGAATTAAATATGCAAAATCGATTATTGTGCTGCCAACGGGAAGGGATTTGACCTCTCCGTTTGGAGTGAAAACAAAAACTTCTTCAGAGCCAATGTCTGTTTTGATTGAGTTCATGATGTCTTCAGTGTTCTTAGCTTCCTGCTGAAGCTCGATTATATGCCTAATCCAAGCCACTTTTTTCGCGAGATCATCATTTTTCTCAACCCCCTGTTTATATTTCCAGTGCGCAGCGATTCCATATTCCGCAACATAATGCATCTCAAAGGTTCGTATTTGAATTTCAAATGGAATCCCATCTGCCGCGATAACCGTTGTGTGTAGGCTTTGATACATATTCGGCTTAGGGGTTGAAATATAGTCTTTAAACCGGTTTGGAATGGGGGTGAACATGTCGTGCATTGCTCCTAAAATGCTATAGCACTCTAAAACCGTGTTGACAATGATTCGTATGGCGTATATGTCGAAAACTTCGTCCCAACCCTTCCCTTTCATATACACTTTTCGATATATGCCATAGTGGCTTTTAATTCTTCCGCTAATTTTAACCCTGGAAACCATGTCTTTGACTTTGTCATAAACCTTTTGCTCTATATATTCTATATAGGTTTTATTTCCAAAATTTATCGACCTTGTTAGCTCGCGTTTTTGCTTTAAAACTTCGGTTATTTCGTCATATGCAATTGGGTCTAGATATCTAAAGGAGATGTCTTCAAGTTCTTCTTTGATGGCTGTCATTCCAAGTCTTTGCGCAAGCGGAGCATATATTTCCATAGTTTCCAGAGATTTATCCCGTCTCTTTTGCTCCGGCCAAGCGTCTGCAGTTCGCATGTTGTGGAGCCTGTCCGCGAGTTTAATAATAATAACTCTGATGTCTTGAGACATTGCAAGCAGCATCTTTCTCAAGTTTTCAATCTGCTGCTCTTCTTGGGTGTGTAGGGGGATGTTTTTGAGTTTTGTTGCTCCGTCAACCAAAAATGCAATGTCTTCGCCAAAGGTTTCGCAGATGTTCTGTTTTGAGGTTTTGGTGTCTTCTATGACGTCATGCAAAAGCCCCGCAGCAATCGAGCTGCTGTCCATTCCCAGATCAAGAAGGATCAGCGCAACGCTTAAGGGATGGGTGATATATGGCTCTCCCGAGAGCCTTTTTTGGTCGCTGTGGCAGGTTTTAGCAAATTCATATGCTTTAACGATCAATGAAACATCATATGAACGTTCAGCGTTGTGGATCGCGCTTAAAAGATCACTAATGTCAGCTGTCATAACCTCAAACCCCTCCTCCCATAAAACGCACAATGTGCCTGCTTTTAAGCTATTTCTTGGCGCAGCTTCTTTAGCAATGGATTGGATTTTAAATCGATTTTGCGAACGTTTGGAACATATTCAATTCCTTTTGAGCAAAATCTGATCAGCCCTTCCATGGATAAAACTTCCAGTATAATTTTGAGTTTACAGTAGTTTATTGGGCTTTTGCAAATCAATGTGTATAGAGTATATGAATCTCCGTGGAAAATTTTCAATTGTTTTATTAATTTATATACTGCCAAAAATTCATTCTTTGTTGGGATGATGACATGCCTCAAAACATTTGAAACGTTCCCACCTCGAATGATGCTTTCAAATTCCATAGCCGCCGCAATAATCTTGGCTTGGTTGATCTCAACCGGCCGCATATCAACTATTTTATAGCTGATTCGATCGGTTCCTTGATAGTGGTTAATTTCAATGTTAACTAAAATATTAAAAACATTGCCAGTTTTATAGTAAAAATTAGAAACAGGCATATTGAAATAAACAGTGTTGATTGAGGTGGACTTTGTTAAAAACTTTAATCTTAAATGCCTGTGTTCTGAGAGGGGGACGATGTCGATGAGCTTTGCGTTTTCTATCATGAAGGTTGGCTGGGGATTTTCCTGACCAAACGGCCCCAATTTTCCAAGCTCTTTAACCATGCCTATGTTTAAATTTTTGGGGTTAACAACTAAATCTATGGCGGTTTCACGAAGCGCAGGCGGATTATTCAGAGCATATTGGTTTATTTTTTGCTTAAAGTCTTCTATTATATTGGTTTCAATTGTGAATCCTCCGGCAAGGTCATGACCGCCCCATTTTGAAAAATACTCACTGCAATATTTTAGGGCGCCATACATCGAAAAGCCCGCAAATGACCGCGCAGACCCAACAGCTTTTTTCTCTTCAATTGACATAACAACAACCGGCTTGGAGTATAGGTTCATCAATTTTCCAGCAACTATTCCAATCAAGCCTTTTGGCCAATTTTGGCTCCAAACAACCAAAACCGGATTGTTGAGTTCTCCATGATTTTGAGAGATCAAACCTTGAATTTCGTCCATTATTTCACGCTCGATTGATTGCCTTTTGATATTATATCCAAAAACCTCATCAGCAAGCGCCTGAGCCTTGGCTTCGTCTTCGCACGTTAACAATTTAAAGGAAAGCTTTGCGTTTCCAAGGCGCCCGGTTGCGTTAATTCTTGGACATATTCCAAAAGCAACGGAGGTTGAGGAAACGTTGTTTAGCAGGGAAGAAAGCTTAACCAGATGGCGCAGCCCGTGATTCTTTGTTTTTTTGAGAATTTTAAGCCCTTTTTCAACAACAAGCCTGTTTTCTTTAACAAGCGGCATAACATCCCCTATCGTCGCAACAGCAACCAAATCTCCAAAAAGATCAAACGGCTTTTGATATTCTCCGCCCTCGAGAGCAGCAACCAATTTAAATGCAACAAAAGCGCCGCATATATCCTTAAATTTAGACTCGTCGCCTGGCCTTTTAGGGTTAACAATCGCGACCGCCTCAGGCATCTCGTCTAAAGCGTTGTGGTGGTCTGTTATGAGAAGCTCCATCCCGCATTCTTTTGCATATAGAGCTTCATCAAACGCAACTATGCCGTTGTCAACTGTTATTATCAAATCAACTCCCTGCTCTTTTAAAAAGTCTATCCCCAAAGTTGAAATTCCATATCCTTCAGAGCGTTCAGGGATATATTCCAAAACTTTTGCTCCTTTCGAGCGCAAATATGTATAGATAATTGCAGCTGAACAAATTCCATCGCAATCATAGTCTCCATATATTGCAATTTTTTCGTTGTTTTTTAAAGCTTCGTTAATCCTTTGGACAGCTTTGTCCATGTCCTTTAAAGCAAAGGGAGATTCGATTGACTTACATGAAAATGTCTCTTCAAAATGACTGCAAGTTAGATTTCTTGAAGACAAAATTTTTGAAACCAAATCGCCAAATCCAAATTTCTCTTTAAATTCATTTGCTTTTTGTGTATCCTCGTTTTTCAAAACCCACCGGGTTAAACTCATAGCCTAATTGCCCCCTCAATAATCTTATACATTAATTATACACTAAATCGCGAAAATTTGCAAATGCTGTTTTATAAAAATTTTATTCATTAATTATTAATATTTATGAATATTTTGTTAACTTGAGGTTGGTTTTTTCTAAAGCTAAAACCTGGCTAAAATTTTTGTGGAGTGCCGAAAATATACATCAATCCAAGCAATATCTATATTAATTCTGAAATATAAGAATTTTATTTGGTCAAATATTATATTTTTAGTTCAAATTTTTTAGTGTTAAATATTGTTTATTTTGCACAAATATTTCTCATTTAAAACACGCATTTTCTACAACATTTTTTAACAAATGGTAATATATATATGGTTTTTGGATGGATTAACTGTGATATATTGCTATATAAATTATCGCTTAACAATTTTTTAATTATTCAAAAATTCAAAGCGCAAGTTAAAAAATACTTAATTAATTTTTTTTAAAAATATTTTGTGAAAACTCACAAAATGAATATATATCACAAACTGCTTGTGTTTTATTAGAAAAAATTTTTTTGAGTGATAAATTTTTAAAAATTTCGCAAATTATTTGTGCAAATTACCAATTGAATTTGGAAAAAATTGTCGATATAATATTAACAAAGTGGAAAGGTTGCGAGTTGATTTGAGTTTATTTTAATTAAATATATTAATTTTTAGGAGGTAGAAAAATCATGGGAAAAGTTAAAAAATTGTTGTCAATCTTTACAGCGGCTTTGGTCGCAATCAGCCTTGCGCTATCAAGCGGGGTCGTAAGCGCGCTTAGTGCGGCGGAAATTAGACGGAGCATTGAGGGTTTAATGATATACTATGAACGAGAAGAGGATAATAGGACTATTGGAAATCATGATGGATGGTTGAATTTGTTTTCGGATGTTCTTAGCTATGCTGAGGCAACAGAGGCAGATGTCACGGCTGCTCCAAATTTTAACACTGAGCATTGGGCGGATTGGATTACGCGTGCTGATGGATTTAAAGCTGTTCTGAACGCCGAGGGAAACAATTTAAGGGCGATGCTGACCAATTTTGGCCACAACGAAGGTTATTGGCAAAGCAACTGGCGAGTTAAAAATGACTTTAAACTTTTGCTAGATTGGGGGGCCATATATTACACTGTCCAACGCAGAAATGGTCAAGAAAAACCATATAAAGGTTATTGCTATGATGAGACGAAATTTTGGCGCAAAATATTCGATATATATAATCTAGATCCATCAACTAATGCCCAAAAGTATGACGCTTTGTGTCTGCGAGCACTTTTCAGAGCGATGGTTGAATATGACAAATTTTTGGGCCTCAACCACGAAGAAGACTTTTTGGTTAGCTTTGTTGATGGAATGATTCGAACTGGCTTGATGGAAGAATTGATATGTTTGCTTGCGAATGATGTGAAAACTAAAACTCATTTAGGAACAGCTGAGGATTTTTCATTGCTGGATAGAGCCGCCAGACAAAACGCTGTTGATTTTTATAAAAAGCTTGCACGTCTTCTGATGTGTGTTCAATACACCATCGGCGATAATCTTATAGCAGGTCAAGAAAAACTTGAAGGCAGGGACTACAACCTTGTTTTCAATGACAACGGATATGTTTTGCGCATAGAGCCGATTGTTAACCCGGCAGGCGGCAATGGAAGTGGCAATCCAGATCTCATACCGTTAAAACCTGGTCAAGGAAAGAGAGCTGGTGCTGGCAGTGGCGGTGGTGGCTTCGGCGGACGCATAATCAAGGGAACAGGATCTGGAATTGATCATTTTGCTGCTGCGGTTGTTGCTCTTGCCATTAGCGCTTCAGGAGTCGCTGGTCTGGGATATGTTGTCTCTCGCAAGAAGAGAAAAAATGTTAAATAAGTCAGCAAAACAGGGCTATTGACGCATTGATTTTTTAAGTCGATGCGTCTTTGTTTTTTGACCCATTAATGAGAAATTTTTGACATATTAAAATAATAATCACAAAAAGCAATGATATTAAACTGATCATTGCACCTTCCCAAAGCCAAGGCGGCGTGAATTTCAATTCGATTTTATGCTTTCCGGGGTTAAGTTTTAAAGCTGAAAAACCATAAAACGCTTGCAAAATGTCTGCTTTTTTATCATCAACATATGCGCTCCATCCCCCTTCATATGGGACAGTTATCAAAAGTATTCCACTTTGCGAAATATTTGCCATTCCGCTTAAAAATTCATCATTTTCTCCAATTTTAAATTCAACCAGTGGCATTTTTTCGAATCTGTCCAGCAATTCTTGATTTGAATGTTCGCTTTTATAATAATCTAGATCCGAGTCGGAAATGTTAAATTCGTCATTTTCTAGAATCAAAGCATCAGTTAAAATGCTGTCAACATTATATCCGTTTTCTTCTATTATGGATTCATGTTCAAATTCTTGCAAAACATTTTCACCTTCATATTTATTTTTTTCAATAGAAGATTTATTTATGGCTTTAGTATAAAATCTTCCAATCGCGACCTCGCAATCATTTTTCCAAACGAAAATATCCCCGAATTTAGCAATATTTGTGAATCCGTTTATTTTTTCATCATCATCAGAGAGAATATATTTCAAGCCAACCAGAGAAGCCTTTATGTGATCCTGTTTAGCATCATTAAATCGCTGATACGAAAATGCATATTTTTGTATATTTTTCCAAATATTTTGATTAAATTTCAATATATTTTTATTTATTAGAGAGTTGTATGTGTTGATTCCATAATAATTTTGAGCCAGAGGATCCAGCATGTTTAAAGGGCCGGATGTGAATGTTTTTTCAACTCTCCAAAAAAAAGGATCAATTGTTCTCAAATATTTGACTGCGCTCGCAATATTTTGATTATAAACTGAAGATATATAGTCGCCATCTTTTTTTATAAGATCTCGGGAGTTAACAGACGTGTGGCTATCGGAAATCATGTTGACGGATATTATTGAAATTAAAGATAAAAACAGAACTTTTTTGGACATATTCACTTTTTTAAAACAGTATATCAATATAATCACACCAACACAAATTGCAGTCGAAAATAAAATAACAATGTTGATTTTTATTTGATGCTGTGTGCTTGAGCTGATATTTTTATATGCGAAAATATAAACCGCAAAAGTCAGCAAAAAGTAGCAAACAGCCCCAGCCACACTAACTTTTTTCAACTTCACAATCTCATTTAGCATTTTAGCAGACAAAAGAATCAAAATAGGAATAACAGCAAATGTCCATCGACACATACTGTATGCAAATCCGTTGAAAATAAAGCCTCCAATTTTAAGAAAAAATGCAAACGCCAACAAAAAAATTATGATGCTTCTTTTATATTTTTCTTTTTTAGGAATATTTTGGCCAAAGATAGAAAAAATATACTGAAACGCAAGAAAAACAAACAAATTGGAACAGCAAAAATTCAGCGACTCATAGTAATTAATATATCCTGAAAAGCTGGTTGTTCCTTGCAAATTACTGGAAAATGCTCGGCAAATAAGCATATAATAATATCCTTTATTAAAAAAGCAAAAATTTGAAGTCAAAGCCTCCAATATATTGACGTCACTTGATATTCTGGGCGAAACGTTTAAAATAACATATAAACACGGCAATATTGAAAAACACGCCAATCCAATCCCCAATAAAACCGCAAAAAAGTTTCTTGAAAAAATCTTAAAACATTCTTTAATATTATGATTATTACTAAGTATTCTAAATATGCAATATATAAACGCCGTGATCAAAGACATATATAAAAAATAGAAACTATATATTCCTATGATTGCTGTTATTATTGTTAACAAAATCCACTTTTTTCGATTAAATATAGATTTTTCAATTGCTGCAAAAAGAAGGGGTAAATAGACAACAATAGTTGCGAAGCTATAGTGCTGCCCCCAAACAATCATAAATCCATTAAAAGCATACATATATGATGATATTATTTTGACTTTGTCGGATAAATCAAAACAATTTAAAAAATAATACATAGACAGTCCTGCTAAAACTATCTTAAATATATTAACATATACCAAAAAATATGGAATGGATGAGGCGCCAAAAAGCGCTCCAAAACCGCAAATCAAAAGCTGAAACGGGTCATATAAACTTTCCGGCGCAATGCTTGCTCCAAAGCCGTTCTTAAAATCCCAAAAGCAAAACGTTCCGGCTCGAATTTTGTCAACAATGGAGCTATACCACATGAGATATTGAGACTCTGTGTCGGAGCCTATGTCGCCAAACATGAAAAAATTGTTTCCAAACACACAGCTGTGATATATTAATAAACAACTAACCAACACTAGAAAAATCAGTATAAAGTATGGTTTTTTAATTTTGGATGCTAACCCCATCAAATTCACTCTCCGCGCATTTCGCCATTTTCGATATATAGACATCACTTGCTAAAATCCACGCACAATTCATACATGGTAAATATGACAACTACTTCGAGTCAAAACCATCAATAAAATTTCTAGCGTCACTGTTAAATTTCCAAGTCACTCCGAATTTATCAACCAGCATTCCAAAACTTCCAGACCAAGGGACGCTAGAAACAGGCATAATCGTCTGGCCGCCTTTTGAAAGGTTGTCAAACCATTTTTTATTGGACTTGTCGTCTGCGCCTATTAAACTAATTAAAACATTGTTTCCGCACAAAACCTTGCCAACCGTCTGCTGCATGGAGGGCAAAACATCACTCAGCATCAAAACATTTCCGGAAAATTCAATATAGGCGTCCATTATCATGTTCTTTTCCTCTGGGCTCAGATCAAGATTTGGCATCTGCCCAAATGTCAAAAACCTGACTCTGTCCGCATTCAAAGCCTTTTCATAAAACTCAATCGCCTCTTTAGCATTCCCGTCAAATTGCAAATATGCAACCGCATTCATTTTTATCAAAACTCCTCTTTCCAGTAAATATTACCTGACATTATAAAACACTCTCGTTGCATTGTCAAGCGCTTTTTTAATTCAAACTAAATCAAGAAAAAATCACCAATCGTATTATTTTTTGGTTGTATTTGTTGTCTGGATTCCGCTTTATTAAAACATCCAAGTTTAAATTTTAAATTTTGTGAAAAGGAGAAAAACAAGGACGCATCGATCTAAAAAATATCAATGCGTCGAAAAATTATATGTATATTACAAATTTATTCAGCGTGTTTTTTTCTGCGGATTATAACAATATAACTGAGTCCCGCCGCTAACATAATCAAAATCCCTAGGCAAACCAGAAAAAGAGCAATGTGGCTAGCGCCAAAACCAGTGTCTCTGACTATATAGTCTTTGTCGTCATCCTCTTCAAACAAACTTGTTGAATTTTTTGGAAGCGGAGAGTTTTCGTCCAAATTTTTGTTTGGATCTGGAGACATCGTCACAAATACTGCTGTTGTTGGAGCTGAATTTTGATTTTTTTCTGTTATTTCCAAAGTTCCAGGAGCCCAACCTGAGCGAGTCTTAATTATGTTTGAAATATATCCGCTTTGAGGCTCATAAACAATCTGATATTTTGTTCCGTTTTTGGCCACTATAATATCATTAGACGCATAAGCATTGTCCCAATTGTAGTATGCGCCAATTATAAATTTTGAAATCGCTTTGTTGCTTTCAATGGGATTCGTTCTTGGATTTTGCATATTGCCTGGCGAAAAATCCTCATGTAATCCCAGGAGATTTTTCACTTTGGCATCGTTTGCAAGTAATCTGATTAACTTTTGATATGCGCCACTGGTAAAAAAACGGTCCAGCATTTCGGTCAGATTGTCGTCAACATCTCCATCCAAGGCTTTTATAGCCCTAAAAACAGCTCTCAAACAAAGCATATCATGACGATTTGCATTCAAGGCCGGATCTAGATTATAGATTTCTCTTATTTTATTGCCAAATCTTCCGTAGGTGTGATCGCCATTTTGATTGTCATCATTGCAGTTATAAACAATCGCTCTATATGGTTTAACTTGCCCGTTTTTATGCTCAACAGTATAGTATAAAGCGCCCCAGTCTTGAAGAAGATTATAGTCATCTTTAACACGCCAATTGCTTTGAAAAAATCTTTCATTGTGATTAAAATTAGCAAGCATAGCCTGGATGTTGCTTTTTTCAACAACATCACCCTCGCCGGAAATCGCAGTGAATCCGCCATCGCGAGCAATATAGTCTGCCCAATTGTCTTGTCTGTCTTCAGGGCGCGGGCTAATTTTAATATCTGTCTCTGTTGCTTGAGCGTATGTTAGAACGTCAGTGAATAGGCCAAGCCAGCCAGGGCGATCTTTCAAAGCATTCCGACTTGCATTTTGATATTGAATATTTAGCTTTTCAATCTCTGCTCTAATCTCTGTTTTGTTTAATGTGAGTCCAGCCGGACCAATTAAAAAAAGCGAAATAGCAATAAAAATTGCTGTGAATAACGATGATATTTTATTTAGTTTTTTCATAATTTTTCCCTCCTAATCTAAAAATCATTGTGTTTTAATCAAAAGCACATTTTGTGCGATTAAAAATATATCCCCCCTTAAATACTATATTATCACAAAAAAATTAAATAGTCAAGGGGTTTTATGGATGAATTTTAAAATTTTTGATTATTACTATATAAATTATTCGTCATTTTTTCTGTGAGAGCGCGGAGGATTGTTGCTGTTGGTTTGGGGCGATTCACATTAATTTCAACCAATATCATTCACGCGCTTGCAAAAAAATTAATTATTTTTTAAATTTAATATTGACATTTGCGCTTGGTTGTGATATCATAACTTAAGGGGATTTATATTTTAAAGTTTATATATGAAATTCCCTAAATATTAAAATTTTTAATTTGAAAGGAGATGTCTAAAATGAAAGAGAACAAAAACAATGAGCTTAAAAAGGATGCGTTAGAACAAGTCGCTGGAGGGGGACCTGTTTATGACGGGACGGATGTAAAGGCAATGCTGGCTGGCGTGGAACAGATAATGGCGGCGGTTAAGGGTATACCGCCTAGCGATCCCAATCGGCGTATATTTTTGGAAGCGGCGCAAAAGCTGTCTGCACAAGCTTTGGACGCAAGCAATAATTTGGCTCAAGAATTGCAAATTCAAGGCGAAAGGATTAAAGCCATAGAGAAATCTTTAGGAATCAACTAATTCCTGAGCTAACCTCGTAAAAGACAGTTAAAAAATACCTACATATCAAACCCCTCCGTTTTAAGCGGCGTTTTTGGCTTAAAGTTGGGGGTGTTTTTCGAATTCTAAAGTGGTCGCTGGTTTTTCTTTTTTTAGTTTCAACAAATATCATTTACGCGCTTGCAAAAAAAATTAATTATTTTTTAGATTTAATCTTGACATTTTTGCTTAGTTGTGATATCATAAATTTAGGGGATTTATATTTTAAGGTTTATATATGACTAAATATTAAAATTTTTAATTTGAAAGGAGATGTCTAAAATGAAAGAGAACAAAAACAATGAGCTTAAAAAGGATGCGTTAGAACAAGTCGCTGGAGGAGACGACCCAGAACTTGAAAAACTGACTGCAGAAATTGGTGAACGTAATGCAGCGCTCGAAAGGTATGCGCAGGCAGTTGATGCGCTGGAAAAAGAGTCGGAAAAATATCTTGCTAATGCTATATCTAGGCGAGAAAAGGAAGAAGCCAAACGCAAAATATTAGATAAATTGCTTAATTTCGTAACATTTGGTCAGGGAAGTAAATGGTTTAGATAATGATAGGAACCTGGAAAGCTTTTTGCATGCAAGTAGTCATTAATCTTTCAGTTTCGGACAACATATTTTACATATCAACCCCCCTAACTTTTAAGCGGCGTTTTTGGCTTAAAGTTGGGGGCGAATTCCAAAGTGGTCGATGACTTTTCTTTTTTTAGTTTCAATATATCATTTGCATACCTATAAAAAA
>CADBXQ010000038.1:16185-21778 GCA_902798675.1 Oscillospiraceae bacterium | reverse complement strand
GTCATTCGATTTCTCCAAGTGCCGCCTTATCGACGTGCAGACAATCTTCCACAAGATGGAACGCCGCAACCTTGCAGCCGCATATAAATTCTATTGTGGAAGGAAAATGGAAGATGACTTTCAGGCACACCTCGCCGATCAGGATACTGAGGCTACATGGAAGGTTCTTCAGGCACAGCTTGACATGTACGACCCTGCCAAGCAGGAGGAAGAAGAGATTGATTTTGAGCGCAAAACCGAAGCAACTGGTGAGCTATATGAAGGAGAAAAAAAGCTAAAAAACCAAGGCGAGAAGGGAAGACGAGTCAAATACTATAAAGACAAATTTGTTGACGGAAAGCGCGTTGAAAGCCAAAATGTTGGCGAAAAGATGACAAAAGCGCCGGTTAGCGAGGTCACATTGGTTGGAACCAAAAAGAAACCTCAAGTCAAAATTAACCCTGGATTGTCGAGTGCGTCAGTTGGAGCCCCTGCAACATACAAAAAGATATTGACAGGGGTTGCAACTGCCTATAGCGGCGGAAAATCCACATCCACCGGAGCAAAATTGGCGCGAGGCGTTGTTTCTGTCGACCCCAAAAAAATTCCCTATGGAACTCGGCTTTATATTGCCTCAGCCGATGGAAAATATGTCTATGGATATGCTGTTGCTGCGGATTGCGGCTCTGCCATGATTCGAGGCTCGGTTTTGGTTGATTTGTTCATGGAAAGCGAAAGCGAGTGTTTGCGGTTTGGCAGAAGAAACGTTAATGTATATATTTTATGATTTGATTAATAAAAACCAAAAAGTCTAAACTATATTGTTTGGGCTTTTTGATTTTTTTGTTTAATCTAAAATTTCTCGCAGATAATCTTAAATTTTTTTACAAAATTTGCAAAAAGTTTACAAAAAGTTTACATTTTTTATTTAAAAAAGTGGTATAATGAAATTGTTGTTGGAAAAACAACAAAATATTTTTATTATATGGGGGAGCGTAAGCTATTGTTTAAATTTAAAATTGACAAACAAATCGCTGATATTCAAAATAAAATTGATGTTGCACAAAAAGAAGTTAGTAACACAAATTTAATGCTTAAAAAAAATGAACAGGAAATAAGCGCTATTTTACAAAATGAAAATGATCCACAAAACAGTAATAATTTGACTGAATTAGCGGAATGTGAAGAAAATTTACTTAAAAAGACTCAACAGATCAATTCTTTAAGGGACGATTTGGACAAAACAACAGCCGACATCATTTCTCTTGAGGGCGCAGAGTCAAATGAGCTAAAACTAAAAAAAGACACTATAGAGTCACAATATAACGCTATGCTGGGGCAGATTAATGAGTTAAACTCTAAACTTGAAAAGCTACGCTTAGGCCAAAATCAAACCAACAGTTATGAAACAAAGTTAAAAAATTTGCTTGAAGAACAATCTAAATATGATGATTGCATCAAAAAAAACAATGATATAATCAAAAATCTTCAAATTCAAATTGACAAATTAAAATCAGATAAATTAAAAATTGAAAATAAAATTAAAAATTATTCAAAAAATCTCAGCGACTGGAATAAATATATGTCTGGCAATCAGTTTGAAGATAATATGCTGGACGGGAAAAGATCGGCAAATGCTTGTTGGTTGTTTGGCGCAACAAATGTTCTCAATTATTTTAATTGCATTATCGAAAATAAAGCGCCAATTAAAGGATTTCAGAATGTTGTCAATTTATATTTCCAAAAATGCGGGAAAAGACAGCTGGTTGGAGATGTCGAATATATCATTGAATATTTGTCAAAATTTAGAATTTCAACCTATAGTTTGTCATTTCAAAACCCAGTCAAAAATCCCAGCAACGTTCTCGCAGAAAAAAAAGAGCAAACTGATAATATAAAAGAATTTATTGTGGAATATTTTAAAAAATCTAAATGTCCTGCTCCAATATTAAATTTAAATATAGAACATTGGCTGACCTTTACTGCGTATAATGAAATTGAGGACACATTACTGGTTGTTGATTCGGCGACGGGAAAGGTTGAGTGGAAACCCGCAGACTCAGTGATAAATTCTGCAGCAAATGTGTATGATAACAGGGTAATTTGGCAATTGTTGTTTTCTTCAAAAAACAGTATATCTGATAGTATTTGCTTTAGCGAAGATTGGGGAATGCCTCTAACAAAAGAAGCAAAAAAGGATGTTTTGGACAAAATATGTACATTTTAGTCTAAATCACGTTAAGTGGCTCAGTCAAGATTTTAGATTGTATATTTACTAAAAAATATTGCTGAAATGATTGCGACGTCAATCTCGGCAAAACCTGTTTTACCTGAAACCATTCCAACCGTTTAGAAATTAGCAATATATTGAATTTTAACGCCAAATCAAATGTTGCTTTTTTCAAATAATCAAAACGAGGCGTCAAGTTGTGATTTTTATGCTCGCTTTAGGGGCCAAATTAAAAACAACCAAGCGCCAAGTTTTGATTTGTGATAATGAATTACCGTTATATGACAAAACGTATAATGTGATAAAAAATAGCTCAACACATAAAAATTTGATTTTAGACTAAAAAAACACATTTATATATTATAAATTGCTTTGAATTAAAATTTATTAAGGGGGATATTTACAATGAAAATCAAAAAAATTCTGTCAATTCTAATGATTTCAACTTTCATTTCAGCGCTGCCTGTTTCTGTTGGAGCGATTCCTCCAAAATCAGGAAATTCTCAAAAATCAGAGCAAAACGACGATGTCATGCCTTTTATGAATGAATATGACGCAGCTAAACTGGCAACAAGTGATGCTAATAGCAACATTGCGCCAAGGACAAATCTCCATCCCGCGTCAAAAAAATACTATGATGCTGCATACCAAAGAGCCAAAAAAGAGAGATTAAATAGGCAGGGTTTTGATGATGCTGTTGAAGCCAGGCCGCAGGCAAAATTTGAAAATAAACAGCATTCTGATTGGTATAACGAAGGGTTTGCAAAGGGAAAAATTATATATGCATATAACGCCGGAGTTGATGATGGAGCAGCGGGGCGCCCTAATCGACGGGATCTTTTTGCAGGCGATTTGCAGGCCTTGCAAAACTATGACAGAGGTCGAATTCGCGGCATCAACATATTGGCTTCGGAAGATCGCGAAAAGAAAATGAATCGGCGCAATATGTTAACTGATTGTAGTGAATTAGCGTTATATGACAAAGTATACTCAAAATTCATAAATCCATATTATTGACGTGGAAAATGAATGGTTTAACCTTCAAATTTTCATATATATATATATATATAACATAAGCTCGCTGTTTTGAAAATGGCGAGTTTTATTTTTTTATTATAAAATAATTTTAATAATTAAAATTTTAGTGCATTTTATTCATTTATATGATATAATTAATATATAGGCGTGATAAATATGTGTTCATCGCTATATTTTAGATTTTTGGTTTATTTATTCTAAAAATAATTATTTATAAACGACAATATCTCAATTTCAGTGGTGTTTTAGCATATATACTTTAAATTAGGTGATATTATTTATATAAACCCAAAATAAATATATTAAAAATGTTGTTAAATTACATAACTAATTGATAAATTAAACTTGTAATAAAAAATTAACAAAAAGTTAACATATTTTCACGTTTAAATATGATATAATTGTCTTATGATTTAAAAATTACAAATAATCGAAAAACTCAAAATGAGGTGACTAAAATGAATTTTAATATGCAAGGCGATTCTGCTAACGAAATAAAAACGCTCAATTCCGCCAGGTTAAAGGGCGAATTGGATGCGCAAGCCGGAAGAACCCCCCAAACAATCAGCGTTCCTGAGCTTCAGGCTGCCTATGATGATGTGTATGGGCAAACTGTTGGCGCTAAAGACGCAAAATATATTGGGCAGTTTGGCGTCATTCTTGAAGTTTTCAACCGTCCTGGGCTTTTTAAGGCCTACTATGACGCGTTTGCAGGCGCCATAGGCGAATCTGACGCGCTCAATTCTTCTCCTCCCCGCGACTTCAGCGAAAGGCCCAGATTGCAGGAAATTTATAATCAACAATATAAAAACACCGCTAAAAAACTTGGTGTTAGCGACGACATAACAGGCCCTGGACGCAATTATAGTTGGGATGAGGCGCAAAAATGCTATGATCAAGGCCGCGTGAACAACATTAAACTAATAGCGTATTCTGACGCGAAAAAAGGAGAAAAACCGTTTTTTGCTAACAAAAGCGACCCTAAGCTTGAAAAAATATATTTAAATGAATATTACTATGCGTATTTAAAATTGAACCACAAGCTGCCATCATATCCAAAAAGTATAAAATCTCAATAAAAATTCTTCTAAAAAATAAAAAGCCTGTCAAAAAAATGTGGCAGGCTTTTAGGTGTTATGCTAATTTTCATCAAACATGTTGTGTTGGAGATTAGTAATTTGCCTGTCTAGGTCATCAGATAACCTTTTAATATAGGACAGAACATCTGGATCTTGATCATCATAAGTTTCAATTGGCATCTCATATAAAGTGTTATTTGCTAGACTGAAGTCTTTTTTTTCATATTTAGAATAATATTTTTGTAGCAAATCACTAACCAAAAAAATTTCATCCTGCATATTTGAAAATTTATTGTCAGAATATATGATAAACCATTCTTTATTCAATAATATATTAACAGAGTCTAAAATATATGACTCGGCGTCTTGATTGCTGGAACATGTATATAATAAATTAATCATTTGACTTATTTCACTTTTTTCGCTTTGACAAAAACCCCAATCCAATAGAATTTTAACAACATTTGCAACATATTTTTTGCTGTTTTCATCATTTACACAATTAGTTAATATGGACTTTATTTGCAAAATATCATCTTTGTCACAATTTTTAAAAAAACCACAATCAGCAAAGTTTGAAATCAAAACTGCGCAATTTTGCCTTAATTTTTCGTTTGCTGAGCATTCGGCCAGTCCATCAATTATTTTTGAAATATCATTTTTCTGGCATTTTTCAAAAAAACCTTGGTTAAATAAATTTAAAATGATTGATGTCCAATATTTTTGAATGCGCTCATTTTCCAACCAATCCGCCAAGTTGTCTTCAATTTTTAAAAGGTCCGCTTGGGGATATTTATTCAAAAAGCCTTGATTTAACGAAGATTCCATGATATATGCAAAATATTCAGCATTATCTTGACTATTTAAAAATTCAAGAGATATGTTTATAATTTCCGAAACAACTTCTTGCGAACAATTTTTAAAACAATCATTAACAATCAAATTTTTAGTAATAGTTATAATATCTTGTTCATAATCTTGATATTCTGGACATTTTAACAAAAGATTTTTTAATTTTATAATGCTATCTTGAGAACAATTTTCAAAGCAGCCATTGATAATCAAATTATTAATAACGTCAATTGCATCTTTGACAACAAACGGAAAAGAAAAATAATTAGAAAAAATATCAAGTATATCTGAAATTTGGCTTTGTGTGCAATTTTTAAAACAGCCGTCACAATTTAATTTCGCAATAACCTGAACCATGTGTTTTTGCGGTGACATATATTTTTTTTCAGCATTTTCTGTTTGGCTGGACTGAAGT
>CADBXQ010000038.1:0-16159 GCA_902798675.1 Oscillospiraceae bacterium | reverse complement strand
TGGTTGATTAAAATTTGAATATTTCAAAAATAGATCTAATATTTCATTAATTTTATCCTGACTGGCATTTTTAAAAAAGTCATTGAAACATGCGCCATCTATAACACTAATCAATAAATCTTCACTATCGTCATGTTTATATAGTGATTTTAAAATTTTTTCGACGCTTTCAAAGTCTAGATCAACCTTAAACTGCTCAAAAGCAATGAAATCAAAACAGCTGGCAACAAAACGCCCGGCCTCTTTGTCGTCAGCACATTTGGCAAGCAATTTAACAACCTGTTTAAACTGGGCAATATATGGATCCTTGCGAGCAGAAACCCTGTCGCTGATAAATTTGGCGATACTGGATTTTTGAGCATATAAATTTTCTTTTTTATTCAAATTATTAATAATATTTATAATATCGTTTTTTAATTTTGACTCTTTGCCTAAAGTCTCAAACAATTGATTCGCTAATTCGGAAACCTTTTTATTTTCATTACCCAATGTAATAAATTTGTGGTGCTTTTTTTTCACAACTGCAGGATGCTTACGCTGACCCGCTTCCTCCGAGCCGGCAACTGTTTTATTTTCATTACCCAATGTAATAAATTTGTGGCGCTTTTTTTTCGCCGCCACATGACGCCTAGACAGGCTAGCTTCAGCCAAACCGGGCGTTGTCGCAAAACTCGCAACTGCAATCACTGCAGCAAGCGTTTGTTTGATAATCTTAAGGTTCATATATAATCTCCTTTTGGTTTTTATTAGATTCAAATTAAAATCATGGATGAAAAAGTTTTTTGATTTATTAGCAAATTTAACAACATAATTTATTTTTTATCAAAACTAAAATGTGGATGGTATATTCCACCAATTTTTTAATGTGTTTTTATATTTTTGTTCAATCAGGCCTTGGCTTGCCAATTGATCAATGGCGTTAGCTGAAAATTTCCGTGAGTTTTCTTGATTGCAGCATTGTCCGATTATATTGATTATTTTTGAAACTCCATCTTTTGAATATTTTTTAAAAGACCCATAAATAGCCAACTGTTCAATAGTTTTTACAACAAGCGGTTTTGCAGCAGTGTTATTGGAAAATTTATCTAGAAACTCAATTATTTTTTCCATTTTGCCAGCAGAAAATCCCGAAAAGCACTTTTTTGCTGCCAGCCAAACAAAAGCTTGTAAAACATTTTCAGTTGCGCCCTGATCGTCCGAACATCTATATAAAATGGAAACTATTTGCAAAATTTCATCTTCAGACCACCCGCTTAGGCAGTCACGACAAGCTAAAAATGTCAAAAGATTTGCAGCCAATTTTTTAGATTCACAATCACCATAAGTATAACTCAAAGCATTTATTATTTTTTTAGTTTTATCCTTTGGCAAATTATTCAAATAATCATTAACTAATAATTTATGGATGCATCTTAAAGAACCCAATCGGAGTTGATCATTTTCCAAATGTCTAATTAATATATCAGTTATTCTTGCAATTTCAGATTCAGTCGCATTATTTAAATATTTTTTGTCAATCAATTTTTCAATAATATTTATAATATTTTTATGATTTTCATTGTTTTCGTCGATTTTTTCCAATATATCTACTGCTTTTTCAATTCCATATTTAAAAAAATCAGTTGCAAGCAATTTATCAAAAATATTTGGAAATTCCATTTTAATTTTATCATTTTTAGCAAATTCACTCAACATGTCCATGAGCATAGACATTTCTTCATTCGAACTATCTTTCAACAGCCCATTATCGATTAATTTATAAACAATATTTCCAATATATAATTTTTCAGAATCATTTTTATTACATAAATGCAGAATTTTTAATATATTTGAAATTTGATTTTTGTTATAATTTTTCATAAAATTATTTTTAACCAGATTATATATTACTGTTATAAAATTATTTTTAACACTATTGTTAACGTCATTTTTTAATAAAACGTCTATTTTTTTTATGATTTCATCTCCAAATTCATCACTAATAAGCAGAGAAAATGCGCCTTCAACATATATTCTAGCGTCGCAATCTTCTGAGCCTCTTGCCAAAAGATCTACTATTTTTTCAATTTCATCCCCGCAAAGACCTTGGCGCAGCCTTTTTAAAGTTAAATTGCCAACGGATATTATAATATTGGGTTTGAAAAAATATATTGAACCATTCATGTTTTTATGATTAATGCAAAAATCTAACAGTTTCATCACTCTAAACGACTCATGTTTTGAAACATTTCCCATACACCAATCTTCTTTTAATATCAAATATTTAATAGCAGATGCAAGATATTTGACCGAATCAACATAATCACATTTGCCTGCAGCGCATTTTTCTAAAATCTCAAGCAATTTCGAAATATCAGCACTTGATAAATACCCAGCCAATCTTTCTTCGCATAAAACTCTAATGGCGTGAGGAATAAATTTGTTATCCCCATTGCGATTGACGCATCTATCTAAAATATTTATTATTGGGCCTTTTGAGCAATTTATCAGCAATTGATTAATAACTAATTTGCAAACTAACATTGAAATTTGTGGTTTAAATTCATTAATATTGGTGCATTTTTCCATAAATTCAACGATTGGTTTCATTTCTGTTAAATTGTTTTCAAAAAAATTTTTTGACAAAAGTGATCCGATAATGCTGATTAAATTGTTTTGCACATTACAATTATTGCTATTGAGACACCCATATATTATTTCTGTTAATAATTTTTTTTCATCTTTTAAACAGTTGTCCATTAAACCACTATTTATTAAGCACGCTGTTGAATATAAAACTTCTATATGTGTTGAACTGTCGTTGCTGCAACGATGTAATATATTTATTAATGATTTTATTTCCTCTTGAGAACAATTTTTAAAGTGATCAAACTTAACAATATTTAAAACCATATGTGAAACTTCAGACTCTCGACCGCCTTCGTCTAGACATTCATTTAAAGCTGCTGCGAGTTCACGCATGGTTGTTTTTGACCCATTTGTCAGAAAATAATTGGCAATAACAAAATATTTTCTAGTCGAGTCGCTATTACAGCATTTCCCTAACATATATTCTATTTGTTCAAGTGAAAATTCTCTCAAAAAGCCATTATGAAACAAAAACATGGTTATATGCAAAACATTTTGCGCAACGTCGCCATCTTTTAATTCGCTTTCCGGCAATTTGCTGTTGTCAATTAATTTAGACAGCATATCCATTATTTGTGAAGCTTTTGCTTTAGAATAGTTCACAATGGCATTTTTTGAGGCCATATTTGACAGATTATACAGGACATATTTTGTCATTTTTGGGTCACACACAAATTTATTTAATATATCCACTATCGCAACAGATTCGGCTTGAGAGCAGTTATGAAAGCGATAATGACAATTTAATATATATATATATTTTAAAGTTTTAATTTTTAAATCCGCATAATCAACAGCGCATTCAGCCATCAAATTTACTGCTTTTAACGCGCCTTCGGGATTGCCCGCAAAATATCGTGCATTAATTAAAACAGCGCTTATTGTCAAAATATGTGATTTGGCGTCGTCGTTTTCAATGCATTTATGCAGTATTTCCATTATCTTCGACATATTCTCTTTTGAGCAATTTTTATACCATTTTTTTGACATAAAATTTCTAAACATAAGCGCGATGTGATCTTTTTTTTCATAATTTTCAGCATGTATATTTAAAATATCAAGCCATTCCCCAATTTCTTCATTGAAACAACCTATCTTCATGTAATACTCAGATATTTTATTAATTGCATATATTATGTTGTTTTCGGCTATACAGTTATCAGAACATTTACGTAAAATAGTTAATGGGAGTTTGAATTTTTCTTTTGGGCAGTTGTCCCGACAATAGCGGTGAATCAAACAGCAAGCAAGATTTGCAACAGTACTTTTTATATAACTATTATCAATAAATTTATCTAATATAAAAATTGTTTTAACAATTTCTTCTTCTGAATAATTTTGTATATAATCCGATCTAATCAAACACGTCACAAAATTTCTAGCTAATTTATTTAAACTGCGATCATTTGCATATTTTTCAATCATATTCATTATGAATATTTTATTTTTTTCTGAATATATTGTTGAAAAATCACGATCATTTAATAAATTATTGGCAATATCCACATATGGTTTTGTGTTGTCATCGTTGCAGCATTGCTTCAACAAATTTAACAATATATCGACTTCTTCTTTTGAACAATTTTTACAGCCATCTTTTAAAACAAGGATGAAAATAAAATGCGAAAATTTTTTTCTGACATTTTCATATTTAAAATTTTTATTAAATATATTTAATATTAGCATGATTTCGTCTTTTGAAAAATCTTTTAAAGCATGGTTAGATAGTAGGTTTGAGACCAGGAGAATAAGCTGGTCTTTATAGTTATAATCATAACAGCATTCGTCTAATATATGAAATATTTTAATAATTTCGTCTTTAGTTAATTTTTCTGCATTATCACAATAATCCACAAAGTCCGAAATGCTTGGAATAATTTTTGTTTTCATTTGATCACTGCTTGCGCATTTACGTACTATATCCAGCATTTGATGAATTTCTTCTTTTTTCATATTTTTAAGGATATTTTTAAATAAATAATTAATCATTGTTAATATGTTTTCTTTTAAACCATCATCATCAACACATCCATTTAAAATTTGCAATATCGTGTCTATTTCTTCCTCTTTGTATTTTTTCAAGAAATCTATTCTTGACAACTTGACAACAGCAGATATTATTGCCATTTTTGCCGGGCCGCAGTCGCAACATCTATTCAGTATGTTTAATATTTTTATCATTTGATCATGAAAATTTTCTTTAAAAATGCCCTTTTCAAACAAAAGTGAAATAATATTGGCAACATTTGCTTTTGAATCTCCGTTATCACAGCACTTATCCAATATGTTTAATATTTTAGCAAAAGTGTCTTTTTCAGAATTTTGGAAAATATCTTTCAATAATCCATTAATAATTGAGTTTAAAACATTATTTTGAATTTCTTTGTCTTGAGCGCATTTGTCAAGTGTTTCAAGGATCAGTGCAATCTCTTCTTCTTGAGCTCCTTTTAGATCACATTTTGAAAATATATTGTCAATGACAGCAGAAGCTAAATTTTTTGTTGAATTATTATTTTCAACACACCTATTTAATATATTAACCATTGACGGCATATATTCTCTGGCGTAATTCTTTGAAGCCAAATGGCGGGTTAGGTCCTTAACAATTGTTGCAATATTTCCTTTAATATCATTCTCTTTTGATAAATTGTTTAACATATCAATTATTTTCAAAATTTGTTCTTCGGAGCAGTTTTCAAACGCGCCCTGTCGAAAAAGCAATCCAATCACATCAACAATTTTGGAACGAGCATTTTGATCATTTGAGCAAGCAATCATCACGTCAACCAATTTGGAAATTTTTTCTTGCGGATATTTTTCTAAAAAATTTTTTTTGGCAAAATCAACAATTAAATCAACAAAATTTTGTTTGGCGCTGTTTTCATTCGAACAATTAAGAATAATGTCAACTATTTTCAAAGCTTGATCTTTCGAGCAATCAACAAAAAAACCTCGACCAGATAAATTATTAATGATATATGCGCCACATTTTCGTGTGTAATCATTATCGCAGCAAAAAGACAAAATTTTAAAAATATCTTCAAAATATGTTTGATTAAATTGAAATTCAGAACTAATCAGACAAAAACAGTCAAAAATAACATTTTTAACATCCAAATTGTCAACATTCCTGGAGAGCAATTTCATAAAACATCCAGCATTAAAATCTTGAATCAATCTGTTGTTTAGAATATTAAAAAGCGTTTCAAAAATTTTCTTTTCTTGACCATATAAATTTTCTTTTTCTGTCAATTTTTTTATAATTTTTTCAATATCATTTCCACTAACCTGAGATTTTTTTTCTAAAATATCAGACAATTGTTTAACTAAACTTTGAATTTCAGAAGAATCAGAATTGTTATTTTTTTGTTTTGAGCCAGACTCAATATCGTTTTTTCCCTTGAATTCTTCGTCTTCTTCACTATCCTCTCGAGGACGATTGGTCTTATTTTGCAAAAACCTTTTTCTGGGGGGCATGGCAGAAGCCAAACCAGGCGTTGCCATAATAGTTGAAGTGGCTATAATAATTGCTAACATTTTTTGAATGATTTTTATTTTCATCCATTTATGCTCTCCTTTATTGATTTTTATCACATATTTTCAACAACATGTTCAAATAATTATATCACATATTCATTCAATGAATGTTAATTTTTTGTAAACTTTAACATATTTTGGATTAAGATAAAAAATCCACCACACTCAAGCGGCAGATTTTTTATCAATAAAATTTATCAAAATATTTCAAGAATTTTTTGCTTTTTTAATATAATCCATCAGTTTCTCAATATTTTCTTTCGAGATTGATTTAAGCGACTGAATCACTTTCAAAATGTCCATGTCTGAAGCGTTTTTGAAAACTCTAAAAACTTTTTCAAGCTCATCTTGCGAATATTCTTCTAGATATCCCCCAACGGCCAAATTTATAACTAAAGACAAAACATCATTTTTAATTTCCGAATTTGGCAAGCGGCATTGCAATGTGTCTGTGAGGTTTGAAAGCCCCTCTTGCTTTGACAGACCCTTAAGATATCCTCCTTCAAGCAAGGCTGAAAACGCTTGTATAATATATCTCGACATTGTGTTAAAATTTCTAATAAATCTATGATTTGTTTTTTGGCTGTGTTTTTATCGAAATAATTTTGAACTAGTTTCAAAGCAACAGTTGCAATTTGAGTTTTGTTGCATCCTTGCTTTAAGCATATCGATAACAGCGGCGTTATTTTTGTTACTATCTCTTGTTTTGAATATTGTTTCATTTCTGATGTGTTGATAATTTGCGGCAGGTAGGTTAACAGATTTTTGTGATCAGAGCTAAATTTAAACAAAGCTTCTTTGACATTTGGCAGTTTTTCCGATGAGAAAATTTCGAAAAATCTTTCGTCAATCAAGTGCACTATGATTTCTGAAACTAAAAATTTGCAATGTTCTGTTTTTAAATCACATCTTTCCAACACATCCAGTATTTTTAAGATTTCTTCTTTTGTCGCATTTTTAAAAACTCCAGATTTAGCTAAACTTAAAACTAAACCCAAAACAGCCACTGGATTTTGCTCATTAATAATATATTTTTTCAATATAGAAAAGGCAATTTCTCTTGATGAGCGCCAAGGGCCTTGGATATTAGATAAATATTCAATAGCATTTAAAATATATCCTTTAGCCGAATTATTTTCTGAACATTTCTCTAAAACACCTATAGCCTGAATGATTTCTTCTTGGTTTAAAAAATTATTTTTAATCATAACTTTAAGGATAAATGCAAAATCTTTTTTATCAAAATCGTCAGAATTTGCCGTTGTTATTTTAATAAATTTAAATACATCATCTTTAATTTTTGATAATTCTTCCAAAAATTCTTTATCAAAACGTTTATAAACCTTTTTATCACAGATCACAGCAAATGCATGCGCGGCAGATTTTTTAGAATTTTGATCGCCCATCCCTGCTTTTAATAAATTCAATATTTTTGCTTGATGATTTTGCGTTAAACCTGCGCCACCATAGTATCGGCAAGGCCCCCCAATCAAATCTGCAAGACTGGACAAAATATTCCTTTTATCACAACTGTTTTCATAACATGCGAGCAATATGTCTAATAATTTTTCACATATTTCATTTTTTGTTGCACGCTGAACGCTACGAAACTCGATTTTATTTAACTCTAAAACAGCTTTGGAAACTTCCAATTTTAGATAATCATTTTTAGCATATTTTTCTAGCATTCCAAATATTTTCATCAAAACTGTTTTTCGCCAGTATTCAAAGCATTTATTCTTAGCTAATTCAGTAATAATCTCAATTTGTCGCTTAAAATCCTTATCTTGTAAATATTTAAATATTCGTTCTGATATTTCATTTTGATGTTTTCTTATAGAATATAATTTGTTTTTTTTCGACAATTCTAGAATATATTTCACAATATCAATATCTTTTCCTAAATTTTTATCAAAATCAATACTATCATCAACCTTTTGCGAAACCGTTTCATTTTTTTGCATATTGGCATTTTGATCTGCACCAACATTGTCAACTTTTTGTGGAACAGTTTCATTTTTTTGCATATTGGCATTTTGATCTGCGCCAACATTGTCAACTTTTTGTGGAACATTAGCTGGTTTTTTATTGCGCACATTTACAGTGGGTATTACATTTAAAATAGCATTTGTGATAAATTGCGTTGCATTATGGTTTTGAGAAAATTTTGACGGTGAATTCAACAATTCTTTAAAGTCTTTACCGTTCCAATTCCTAAAACAGACATTTACGTCTATATAATAAACAGCGTTCCAAACGATTTTTAATGCAGCCTGCTGTTGCGCACATTTTGTCAAAACCTCAAATATTTTTAGAATTTCTTCCGTTGTCCACCCAATAAAATATCCACAATAAGCCAGTTGATCAATAATTTCAGCGGCAGTTAACTTTGAAGAATCATCTTCAACACAAAGTTTCAAAATGCCTATTGCTCTTAAAATTTCCTCTTTGGATTTATTTTTAAAAAAACCTCTCAGAGTTAATGCAAAAATGGAATTTGCGACATTTCTTCTCGCGCCAACATCTTGGCAGCAACTTTCCAATGTTTCTATTGTTGTTAACATATTTTCTTCTTCAGTCATTTGAATCTCATTTTGAATATTTTCTTCTTCGGCCATTTTAATCTCGTTTTGAATATTTTCTTCTTCGGCCATTTCCATCTCGTTTTGAATATTTTCGTTGTCAGTAATATTATTTTGATTTAATTGAACATTGTTTTCATCTTTTTTCTTTTGCTTTCGCAATTTTTCAAAGATTTTTTTGAGTTTTTCTATGTCACGCTCTTCTTTAGATTTTCTGGGAGCTCGCGCAGTTTTTTTGTTTTTCCTTCTTCCCTTAATTTTTCCTGGATTTTTCTTCCTTCCGTTCCCTTTTTTTCCATTTTCTGTCCAGGGTGTTGTGGATGTTTTAACTGCGCTTGTCAAACCAGGCGTTGATGAAATTGTTGCAATTGAAATAACAGCTGCCATAATTTTTTGAACAATTTTCTTTTTCATAAAAGCATGTTCTCCTCTTTCAATTTTTTCCAGAACAGTATATCAGATAAATAAATGTTAATTGTTAATTTTTTGTAAATTTTAATATATTTTTAGTTTGAAAAACTCCCAGCACCCAGGCTGAGAGTTTTTTCTTTCATCGATAAAAATTCAACATATACAACCATTTGGAAAGAGTTTTTTGTGAATCACATCAAAAATTTCTTTATTATCACATTCTGAACAATTAAATATCAATGAAAATATTTTGTCTTTATGTGAAGAAATATTATTGGGATTAACATAACCGCAGTCAACCAAACCTTGAACCGCAACCAAAACATCCTTCTTCGCGGGAGCATATTCAGAACATTTTTGAAGCAAATCTAAAGTTGAGGATAAATAATTATCTGAAAAACATTCATCAATAATTAATTGATTAATGAATTTAACGCAATCTTTTTTAGCAATATTGTTATATGCGCAATCATATAACAAATCAATGATATCTTCAATCACCAAACTATCATCACTATTTTGAATGTTATTATAGGCCTTTTTGATCAAATTCGCTGACGAAACAACCTTGAGCGCAACATCTCCATAGCAATCAATCAAGCAATTGTTTAATATATTAAAAATTCGATAAATTTCAGAATAATTACCAGGCAAAAAGGCCTTTAAAGCGCTATTTTTATTGGAAAAACTATTAATATATCTATTATTAAGTAATTGTTCAACAGAATTCGCAACATTTTTTCTTGCAAATTTATTACTCGAACATTTTTCCAATATGTCATTTATCAAAGTTATGCAGTCATTGCTATATTCAATGATGTGAGAATTTGCTAATTTTTCAATAATTTTTGAAACAGCTTGCGTTTTATTAGCATCACAACACTCATTCAAAATATGAACTAAAACTAATGTTGACATTGTGTTGGGTTTACAATTGTTAAGCTTCTCGCTAAAAGCTAAATATTCAATAATTGCAATAATATTTTCTTTATCAGAATCCTCTGTCACACATTTAAAAAGCAAATCAAGCATTTGCCACGCCACACTTGGTGATGAACTTGAATCTGATAACATTTTTTCAAGAGAAAATTTAACATTTTTATTTGCCGTATAATTTTTAGCGCACATAGTTAAAATATCAGTGATTTTGAGCAATTCATCCTTGGAAGATTCTTTAAAAAAATCCAATTGAGCCAGTTCTCCAATAATCGACGAAACGGCAAGTTTCCTATCATTATCCTTTAAACATATATTTAGGATTTGAATGATTTTTGTCATTTGCGTTTTTATATCAATAGACCAACTTGGATTATGAACCATATGCGCTATGGCGGCCAAAACAGCATCTTTTGCTTCATTTGTTTTAGCGCATTCACTTAAAATATCAATGACCTCGAGTTCGCTCCTGTCAAACGTAGGGCAACAAATTAAGTTTTTAATAATAGTTGCTGTTCTTCTAGCATTATTGCTATCGGTTTTTAAATTATTGATATATATATGAGAACCAAAATATGAGGCCACCTCTGAAACAATGTCTCCCTTGGCGCGGGGTGAAACGGATTTTGAATATACTGCATACACATCATAAGCACCGGGTTTTTCACAAATTTGGGAATTATTATTAAATCTTTCATTATTATTGAATTTTCTTTCAAACAAATTAATTGGGATTTTAATATGATCTTCAGAATATTTAAGCAGTTCATCAACAATTTTCATGGTCTGCTGCTTTTCTAAATTCGTTAAAATCCCCGTCTTAACAAACTCTGCGATGCAAACAGCAGGATCAATATGTTTGGAAGTTAAAAATTTTTTGTCATTTATTAAATTTATAACAATATCTTTAAATTCCAGAATAGATTTTGAGGAACATGTTTTCAATTTAGGGCGCCGTGCTAATTCCAAGGCGAATTTTAAATCAAATGTTTGTATGGTCTCACTTTGTTTTATAAATATATCAAACTTATCAATTATTTTTGAAATTTGTGATGGTGTGCAATAATCTAAAAATGGAAGATTTTTACACATTAAACTATTTATAAGATTAAAAACAGCACTTATATTTGAAGAGCCCTCGGCCAGATATAAAAACACATCCGCTGCTTTTGAAAATATTTCTTTTTCAGACCCAATATAAGAACCTCTTGACCCTTGGAAAATATCCTCAATTTTATACTCATCAAACCAATCTCGGCAAACATGCAATATGTCTAGTATTTCAATAATTCCTTCCCTTGAAAAACGAATATCGGATAAATTTTGAATAATCCCCATAATTTGACAGTGGAAGTAGCTATTACATTCAGCAAGTTCATGCAAAAAGCATAATATTTTTGTCATTTTTTCTTGTGAAAAATTTTTGAAAATATCTTTATGATTGCAACTCAAAAACTCAACACTGTTCACAAAATCGGCATTTCCTGAAAAGTGAATTGCTTCAAGAAATATGGTATCATCATATTCGTTTAACATTCTTTCTAACGTTGCCACGCATTTTTCTTTTTTGTTTGATTGATTTTCACTCACATTTGATTTTTTTGGCATAGCTCCAGCCAGTTCCGGCATTGCTGCAACAGTTGAAACAGCAATAGCAACTGCTAAAAATTTTCTAATAATTTTAATTTTCATGGCAAAAGCTCCTCTTTTTTGAACATTTTCAAATATTGTGGTGCTAATTATTATATTTTTTAGGGAAATTATACTGGCAATCCTTTTTCAGCAAATATCGCAATGGCTAAAGCAACAAAAATTTTAGCGCCCTCTCCATCTAAACACTTGATCAATATTTTTTTAACATTTTTAAGTTCAGATGTTGAAAAAGTATTTAAAAAATCTTTTTTTAAAATCATAGCAATGTCCTGCGCGACGAATTTTTTTGCGTCAACATCATCAGCACATTCACTCAATATATCTACTATTTGTAGAATGTTTGATTTTGAAAAATTTCGCAGCAAATTACGGTTTACTAGCCACTCAATTAACACAGCAACACACCTTTTGGAGCCGCCATTATCCAAATGATCACGCAACATATAGATTATTTTTGAAATTTTATCATCCGACAAATTGCCAATGTTGCCCGGTTTGAAACATTCTTCTTTAACCAAATTTTTAATGGCTTCTGCAAAATTTTTATCCAATGAGTTCGCTTCATCATCACGCTTTGCCTTTTTGCCCAATAAAGATATTTCTGGTTTGTTTAACGTGGCTGCTTTTTTGTTTTTATCACTCAGTGTCTTTTTCTCAGCCAAGTCTACCACTATGTCATTACTTTTTGCAGCTTCGTTTTGCGTGGCTGTTTGTTTGTTTTTATTACTCGTTGTCTTTTGCTTTGATTCATCTGATTTAGCATCGCTTTCTGAGTTTTTAAATAGTGTTGAAATTTTTTTTGCCGCAATANNNNAAATATTTAATAATATTTTCAATTTCACTTTCATCACACCCACAGCCTGAGCATCTAAGCAATATGTTCATTATTTTGGAAGCGCTTGCTTGAGAGCATTCCTCAAAACAGCCACACTCAACTAAACGTGAAATGGCCAAAACAACAGCTTTCCCAGAGCTAAATATGCCAGCAGATTGGCCAGAATTAGCAGAACATTTGTCCAATATATCAACTAATTCCAGAGACTGATTTTGAAAATTTTTAAGATCTATCAAATATTTTATGGCGTCTGCAACTTCTCTTTTTGCAAAATCGTCTTTAGCGCAATTGTTCAAAATGCTCAAAACAGTGTGAATTTGATTTTGATTATATGCCTTAAAATATCCTCCAGAAGCTAAATATTTCATGATGATTGCAACATGAATTCCATTTCCCAAATCGCGCGAACATTCACCCAATATGCATACAACATTAAAAATCATTTCGCTCGAAGAATTTTCTAAAAATTTGCTTTTAACAAGAGACGATATCACGACCAAAACATTTTTTTTATCAACAGCAGAATATGCACACTGCGCAAGAGAATTTAAAAGCCCAGAGATTTTATTTTTCGGCAAACCTTCAAAACATCCAACTTCTATCATGTATGAAATAATTGTTGCAATATCTGGATGAAGATCTTGGGAGATTAAACACGAACGCAATGTGATTAATATATTGTCAACTTTTGTTTTTGCCCAATCTTTAAAAAAACAATATTTAGACAAATTTTTAATCGTTTGAACAAAAAATCTTCTCTCAAGCTCACTGTGAAGAGGTTTAGATAATATATCATTCATTTTTTGAATGTCGTCATCTAGTGGATTTTTGACGACATTTTGCGATTGATTTTTTTCTCCAATTGTGGGTTGTTTGTTAGCTTCAGGTTTAGTTATCACGAACATTTTGCTGTTAGCAGCCTGTGTTTTATCTGGGTTATTTTCAGATTCATTTTTTTGACAGCTTTTCTCTTTGGCGCCATTTTTTGGGGGGCAAGCGCTTGTAAGAATAGGGGTTGTTGAGATGGTTGAAGCAACAATCATAACCGCTAGAATTTTTTTAATGATTTTTATTTGCATAATATACGCTCTCCTTTATTTTTTAACATGCATATCCAATTCATTATATCATATCAATTTAACTTAAATGTTAATTTTTTGTAAATTTATGCATATATATCAACAATCATTTCAAAAAAGGTCTTTAAAATATTGTCTTTCCAAATTAAAACCAGATTCAGTATTCAAAAATTCCAAGCATATATTAAATATGTTTTTAACAATTTGCAGTTCGTTTTCCGAGAAATTTGAAAAACCTCCTTGCCGACTCAAATAAAAGATGGTTGCTGCGATATTTTGTATCGCAAAATTCCCACTGCAGCATTGTCCCAACAAATTCATAACTAAAATTATTGACTGTTTTGAACAATTTTCAAAAGCACCATTTTGCGCTAAAATTCGAACAAATTCCGCAGCGCTTGCTTTTGAACTGTCTTCATACATGGAACAGTCATATAGCGTTGATATTACTTTCAAAATTTCCTCTTCGCAATATTCACACAACAAATTTTTCTCGGCAAGGATTTTGATTGAATTTGAAACAATTCTTTTAGAATCTTCATCGCAAAGAGAGCCTTTGAGCAAATCTGTCAGCTCCAGAATTTTTTCTTTTTCAAATCCTTTTAAAAGATCGGCGCTTGCCAAAAATCCAATTGATGCCGCAACATTTTTTTTAGCGTCTTCTTCATCTGCGCAGGTTTTCAACAAGTCAACTAATTTTAAAAGTTCTTCGTTTGACAAACCTGTTAAACAGCCAGACTTGATCAGTCTTCCAACCACAGACGCAATATTAGCCTTTGCTTCTATGTCTTGAGAACACATATATAATATGTTGATTATTTTTGAAATTTCTTGGTTGGAACATTTTGAGAGCAACCCATTTTGAATAAGTTTTGAAATATCATATATAAAATTTGATTTAACAAATTTGTTTTCCTGCCCGTCTTTTTCATCTAAAGACTTGGCAAACAGTTCTATTGTTTGAAAGATTTCTTCTTTTGAAAAGCTTGAGAATAAATTTTTTTCAATCAATTCCCCAATCGCAACAAAGCCTTTATTTTTAAGGCCAGGGTAGCTCATGCATTTAACTAATAACTCAAATATTTTTGACATTTCTTCTTTAGAGCATTGACAAAACAGGTTATATTCACACATCTTTGAAATAGCCACTAAAACGCTTTCCGATGAATTTTTGCTGTTTGCGCATTTTTCCATTAGCTCAACCAGAGCCAAAATCTTTTGGCAGGAAAATTTCCCAATAAGCCCATCTTCGGTCAATTTCTTGATTGCAATCGGAATCAATTCTTTCGCCTCGTCATTATAAAAACATTTAGATAATAAATCAACAACCCCAAAAAGTTCATCTTCAGGATATTCCTTAAAAAAGTCATCTAAAGCTAAACTAATAATGGTTTTAACAATTAATTTTTGAGAATCTTCATCTTGAGCGCATTTGGCCAATATATTTATTATTTTTGAAATTGAATGTTTAAAATATTGTTTGAAACAATCTTTTTGTGTTATACTAAAAATAATTCGCGCAACGTCTTTTCTCAACTCCTCAACGTTTGCAAAGTTTTCCAACACATTGACCATTTCCAGCATATCCTCCTGAAATGTTTCTTCCTGGCTTTCATTAAAAAAATTTGAATTTTCACAACCATTTTCTTCTGCCATTTTTTCTTCCTTCGGTTCTCCTTCTGGTTTGAGGTTTGTGGCGCTGGCCAGACCGGGTGTTGTTAAAATGACTCCAGCAGCAGTGATGATCGCTAAAATTTTTTTAATGTTTTTTGATTGCATAAAAATACGCTCCCCTTTTTGATTTTTTGCAATTTAAATATATATAAAATTTATTATATCACAATAATAATAATGAAATGTTAAATTTTTGTAAACTTTTTAATTTTTTCAAAAATATTAGATTTTTATTAATTAAAACCCTGCCACATCGCTGCAGCAGGTTTTTTTGCGTCTTTCATGTTTATTTAATTTTAAACTGATTATTTACCAAAAATTTATGTTTGACGGATCAAAATCATTGTCAAATGGCGATTCAAAAAGATTAGGCTGCTCTGCAAGAGGTTGTGATTGCGATAGCATTTCGGCGGACATATAGTATATATTGCCTTTGTGACTGCCCACATATTCACACATATCGGACATTGACATTATTATTTCCTTTTCTTGAATTGTTGAGCCAAACGAGTTTTTCTCAGCCAGCTCAATATTAGCGTCCGAAACGTATGGCTGAGCGCTTTTTTGATATGCACAACTATATAATATGTTTAGAATTTTAAGCCTTAACTGTTCATCACATTCACCTAACAACTTTTTCAAAGCCAAGTCCAAAACAGCTTTTGCAACTGGTTTTTCAGAATGGGCCTCCTCAGCGCAACGCTCCAAAACACCTATGATCTTGACTATATCATTTCCAGCATAACCGTCCAAAAGCCCCCGGCTTGCAAATTCCGAAACAGCTTGTGCAACATATCTTCCGCAATCCGCTCCCTTCAAACAGC
>CADBXQ010000037.1 GCA_902798675.1 Oscillospiraceae bacterium | reverse complement strand
GGAGTGGCGTTTGCTAATCCAAAAAAACATTTATGCAGTTGTCAAAGTATATATGACTTAAAAGAATCATGCGAGACCGAGCAATCTGATGATGAAAGCGACAAGGAGGCAGGTCAGCAAAAAAGTAATGTTAAGAGCCAAGTTTCTCAATTTGTTTTTTTGCTCAAAAAGCCTGTTTGGGAAGAGTGGGATGAAGAAGATTTTTTCGAAATTTGTTTGGATTTTTCCGATGATGATTTTCTTGGAGAGTGTTCTTTGAAACACAAACTAAAAGTAACCGACATATTGACTAGGTGTTCGTTTTCGGAAAAACGGCAAGAACAGGTTGCAGAAATTTTGCGAAATTTTTCTCAATATAACTTTTTTAAAGAATATTCCGTCGATCAAAGGATAGACATAACAGATGCGCTTATTGAATGTTTGGGTCAAGATGCGGCTAAAGAGGATGTTGTTGGGGCTTTTTCGAATTTGGCCTGGTGTAATTTTTTTAAAGAATATCCCACTAAACAAAAGCTGAAAATAGCTAAAGCTTTGATTTGGTGTTTGTCTGAAGGAGAGTTTGACCTGGACGTTTTAAGGTCTTTGAGGAGGATTTTGGAGGATTCTGAAATTTTTGCACAATTAGACAATAATGAAAAAAGGTTGTGTCTAGGCATTCTAAAAAGATTCTGAGTTGAATTTTAAAATTTTAAATGGGGGTGATGTTTTTTAAAACGCATCGCTTCCAATTTTTTTAATAAAACTTTTAGGGATTTTGCCAAATATAATCAAAAAATAAACTTGAAAATTTAGTTAATTTGCCAGTTGATATATTTTTAGTTTGCTATAAAATGAATATTAGTGGTGTGTGTGTTTATGCGAAGGTAGAATAGAGAGATAATAATTTCAAAATGAGTCTTAAGTTTATAGATTGGAGGGCGAATTAAAGTGAAATATAAATTTTTGCAAATATTTTTAATTTTTTCAATTGTTTTCAGTTTATTTGGAACAGTCACGGTCTCTGCTGTCCCGCCTCCGGGTGGATATAAAGATCTTGAAAAATACCCTCAAATGCTCAAAGATTGGTATAAAAAACGCACGGGCGGAGGAATAGATCTGGAAAATCCTCAGAGCTACCATGAAAAAATCCAGTGGCTCAAGCTTTGGGATTCAACTCCGATAAAAACCAGGCTTTCCGACAAATATTTGGTGAAAGACTATGTTAAGCAAAAGATCGGAGAAAAATATGTTGTTCCGATTTTGGGCGTCTGGGATAAATTTGATGATATTGATTTTGATAAATTGCCAGATAGGTTTATTCTAAAAGCAACTCATGGTTACGGATGTAATCTTTGTGTTTTGAAGAAGGCCAATCTTGACAAAAAATTTATTAAAGATATGTTTGACAAGTGGCTTCAAACCGATTTTGCTTTTAAGTCTGGATTTGAACTGCATTATCACAACATAAAGCCCAAAATCATTGCAGAAGAATATCTTGAAAACAATGGCGCTGGTTTGATCGACGTTAAGGTTTTGTGTTTTAATGGAACGCCGAAATTTTTTACCTTTGTTCGTGGGGAAGGGAAAGCAAAGAAAGTTGAATGTTATGACGCAAATTGGAACCTGCAACCATTTTTATACACTCATCCCAAAAATGATAAGGATTTGATTAAAAAGCCGAACAATTTCAGCGAAATATTAAAGTTGGCCCGAAAATTAAGCGAAGGGTTTTGCTTTGTTAGAGTTGATTTTTATCTTTTAGACGATGGATCGATAAAGTTTGGCGAGTTGACATTCACGCCGGATTCAGGAATAATGCAATTTAAACCTAAATTTTATAAATATTGTAAAATTTTGGGCGATTTAATAGTTTTGCCTAAAGAAAAATATGATTATAGAAAGATATTTGAAGAGGATGGAATCAGTTAAGCAAAATTAAATATATACACACTTGAAGCAGGGAAGCAGCGTTTTTTCCAATGGCCATAGCGGTTTGTTAGCAATAAATTCATAAAAATTTAACAAAATTTTAACACAATTGCTGGTGATTTGTGATATAATTATAACATAGCTTGAAATTATTCTTATGTTTTTTATGGTTTGAGGGAATGTTGAAAAATGAAAAAAAGATTAATTGCTTTGTTGAGCTTGTTGATTTGCCTGGGATCTTTAGCCCAGTTTAATGTTTTTGCCAGAGCTGGAGGAGGGCATGGAGGGCATGGAGGGCATGGAGGTCATAGGCACAGAAGCAGCAGCCACGGAGGCGGAAGTTTAAATCCTTTGTGGCCTTTAGGTATTACGGTTTTTTCTGGTTTGGCTATATATGGCTTCTCAACAATATCAAAAAAGCGCGCAAAACGAAAAATAGATTCTAGTGGTTTAGATTATAAACCCGTAGTTAGAGAAATTTCCGATGCATATTTTGCAATACAAAAAGCTTGGGCCGGTGGGGACATGACCCCGGCAAAGAGATACATGACTCAAAGATTATTTGAAAATCATCAAAAAAAGTTAGCAAAAATGGCAAAGGCGGGAGAAAAAAATGTATGTGAAGATATAAAGCTTCTTTCAGTAACCCCTTGGAGATTTAGTAAAAATGGTTCTGAAAAGATATGTGTGAAAATAGAGGGAAGCATGATTGATTATATTGTCAAAACTCCCAAAAAAGATGGATCAGATAATTTTTTGTCAAAATATTGGAGAAAAATTCGCGAAATGGTTGGAAATTATTCATCAAAGCAATATAAACCAGAATGTTTTGCTGAATTTTGGACATTCATCAAAAATTCTCAAGGCCACTGGCAATTGGACCGCATTTCATCTTGCAATAATGCTTAATCAGAGCAGCAATTAAAACTCTAGGTATTATTTTCTGGCGATATTTTAATTATTAATAAATACTCGACATGTTTATTAAAATATGTTATCATGAACGTAAAGGGGTTTTTGTCACTTTTGAATTACATAATATAAAAGCCCCTTTAAGTATAAAAATTTGGAAAGGAGGTGTTTGAAATGGAGGAAAATAAAAATTTGAGCTCAAACGATGAGCTGATGGACGATTCAATGGATGCTGTTGCTGGAGGAAATGGCGGAAAAGGCTGGACAGAGCAAGAGAAGCAACGCGTCAGAAATTATTGTTCAAACTTTCTCGATCCTGAAGGGAATTTCAAAAAAATTATCACTAAATACAAAACATTTGACAAATTTTATAAAAGTATCCCAAAAGAACATCGCGGCTTTTGCGACCCTGAGTAAGTGCTAAACAATGTTTTAACAGTCCAGATATTGTTCAATCTAGGTTTACATATTCTAACCCCACTTTAGGTTTTTACGCTGCCTAAAGTGGGGTTTTTGTGACTCAGTTTAAAAATAAGCCGCCTATTTGCCTATAACTTTAACAACAGAAGGTGATATGCTTTGGTCTAGATTGCTTTCAACATCCGAGAAAATCTTATTTAAAAAGCGGTCCTTGTCCGTTTGAACTTCAAGTTCCAGCTGCATGCTTCCATTTTCTGGATTAAATGCCATAAAGGCTTGGCAATTTTTAACATTTTCATGGCTTTTAATGAATTTTTCCAGCTTTCCGAGGTCGTGATATTGAAGTCCTTTTAATGGATCTTCTGTTAAAACAATTCGCCCGCTGTTTTCCAAAAAATCAATTTGGCCGTCTGGCAAAATTCTTGCCGTTATTCCTGTGTCATATAAAATGACCCCTTTGCGATAAGGATATTTTATTTTTCCAACCAGATCTGTTGGCTCGAAGTCTTTTAAATATAGCCGCCCCCAAGCCCCAATAGGCTTTTTACAATAATCGTCATCCAGGACATAAACCCTGACTTTTTGATCGTCTGAAACATTTTTTAAAAGGCTATATCCCGCTTCACCGTTTAATTCTTTTGCAGCCACGCAACAGGCGTGCGGAAACATTTCGCTTGGGATATGATGTTTTAACATACGCGCAGATTTTTCGCCCAGCATCGCATTTGCAATGTGCTCATAGCAGGTTAGAAAATTAGAAATCATTTGTTTGTCAAATCGATCTTTCCAGTATGTTAATTTTACAAAATATGAAATTGGATCCGACATAATCTCAAAATGAAATGGTATACGATCTTTTTTTATAGACAATGTTTTGACCGAAAAACCAGCAAACTCAGAAATATTATAAATATCACCTTGATACTGGAAAAACATTTCAATATGGTCAACATTAGAAAATTGGCATTTCATCGTATCCATAATTTGAATTTTTGTTCTTTTGAGCAATTCCTCAACGGTTTCATGCGCAACGACATCATAACGACAAAAGTAGCACTTAAAAAACGGGCCAGCGGTTTTTATAAATCTGGAATCATCGCGACCACTGTGAATGCTGCGAGTGAAAGTGTGTTTTAAATTTGAAAATATTCCAACAAGATAGTTAAAAGCTGTATATAAAAAAACATTTTCGGATATATTATGTTTCTGGCAAAAATATAGCACATCTTTCCTGCTAAAAAGTTCAAACTGTTTTTGAATATATTCGGCCTCTTTGCTGCAAAGATTTGTCTTTCCTTTTTTGTTGAGAATACTGCGCTTCAGAGTCAAACCTTTTAACAGATTTTCATAATATTTCAGATCATTTTTTCGCTTTTGCTGTTTTTCTTCTCCATAATATTCGACAACATAGTCGTAGAATGAAAATTTTTCTTTTTCTATTGTTTGCCCCATATAGCAGCTGTTTATGTCGTTTAGCAGTGTGTTTATTGTGACTCCATCGCTAATAATATGTGAAAGATCAAAAAAACAATATTTTGACTTTGGAGTCTTAAAAAGCCGAATATGAAATAAATTATCTGTTCCGTCAAATTTAAATGGCGCGACAAGATTTTTGGATATTTCCTCGAATTCTTGATCCGACACTTTTTCTATCTGAATTTCAATTTTTCTCGAGTCATCGCGAAAAAGCCAAAGCTTCATATTTTCGTCTGGTTTTATAATTCCTTTTAAAGCGGGGTGCGCATCAATTGTTTGTTCAACAGCATTTTTTAGCTTTTCCAAGTCAATATTTTCATCAAGCTCAAGCAAATTGGCCAGGTTTCCACGAGTGGTGCTTTTTTGCGTAATATAATAGTTTTGAGGGTCTATAAGCGGATATTTCTCATGAACTGGACAAGCTTTTTTCAATTGCTGCTTTGAATTAATAATCAAATCTTCTATTTTTCGGATTGTTCGATTTGAGCTCAGCTGATTAAAGGTTATTGGCCTATCAAATGTTTTTTCAAAATCTTCTATCAGGAGCATTGACGCCAGAGAATTCAGGCCGCAGTCAATCAAGTCATCGTCTATTCCAATGTTGTCATTTCCGGTCACGCGAGAAACAACTTCTAAAATTTTCTTTTGAAGTTCGGTTTGGGGCCCATCAGAAGATTTATGACTTTGTTGCGAAATAGATTGAGGGGTGATATATTTATGCCTGAGTATTTTATTTGATGATGTTTTTTCGAATGGCTCATTCCGGACTTTGACGTCGGCTATTTGGCAATAGCTTGGAAAATTGGAATTGTGTTTTTGGATGATTTTTGAAATTTCGGATGAAACGTCAGATAAATTCGCAGCCTGAACATGTGAAAAATTTGGATATACTTGGGCCACGATTTTGTCGCTATTTTCATAGACAATTATATCTTGAATCAAAAGTTCATCTGTAAAATCATTCTCGAGTTGTTCTGGTGAAACATTTTCGCCATTGCTGAGTATTATCAAATTTTTCTTGCGCCCGGTAACGTAAACAAAGCCGTCATCATCAATATAGCCCAAGTCGCCTGTTTTAAAAAAGCCATCTTGCGTGAAAGCTTGCTTTGTTAGCTCAGGCTCTTTATAATATCCCATCATAACCGACGGGCTTTTAACTTGAATTTCTCCATCTTGTGTGCGAAGTTGACAGTTTTCAGTTGATTTTCCAGCTGATTTAATTTTGTCTTGGCGATCAAAATTTGGCTGCAAAGCTGGAGGCGGCCATTCAGTCAGGCCATATCCTTGCGCAATGTTAATTCCGGTCTCAATTAAACTTTTTTCAAGGGAGTCCGGCAAACTTGAGCCGCCAACAAACAGCCAAAAAAGATTTTTTCCAAATATCATTTTTTTGACTTGATCTTTTGGCAAATCTGGGTTTTGTTTTATGGTCATGAAAAAATAATTAACGAGCATTTTGGCTATCATGGGAACCATGAAAATTTCTGTTGGGTTAAATATTTGAATTGACTTTTGCAATTTTTTCAAATCAAGACATAGACACACTGTAGATCCATATCTGAGGGGCACCAAAAAATTTCCGTTTAAAGCGTAAATGTGGTGAATGGGGAGAATGCTGAGGAAAATTTCATCACTTTGAGGAATTGGGTGAGATGGCATATCAAAAGAAAATATAGCACTAATCTCATTTAAATGCGATAACATAACACCTTTTTGGACGCCTGTTGTTCCAGAAGTGAAAATTATCAAAGCTTCTTTAAGCGGATCAATTTCAGGCAAAGCTGTTTGACCTGGGTCAGAATTAATGATTGAATAAAAGTTACTTTCATAATCAACATCCTGCAAGCAGATAAATTTTATTTTTCGACTTGTTATTTGCTTTTTAACATATGTTGCAAAAGAGCGGTATTTAAAGTCAAAAAATAAAACATCAACATCAGCTTTTAACAAATTTTTAACGAAATTTTCTCTTGATATTTGGTTGTCAATTGGAATTGCGACGCCATTTCCCCCAAAAACTCCAAATAAAGAACACACATATTCATATGAAGCGCTCCCAATCAGCGCAGCATGATCTAAAAAGCTTTTTTCAACAATTTCTTCTTCCTCTTGCCACTTGAGAAATGTTTTATCACAAAAATTTTCTGCGGCGTTTTTAAGTAAATCAAACATATTTTTCACATTCTGTTTTTTTATTTCACTGAGCATACCCTAAACCTCCCTATACATTTTAAAATTTGGGTGATTTTGAAAACATCAATTCACAATCACAATAAAATTATATCACAAAGTGAAATATTTGTCAAAAATTAGTAATATTATGCTGGAGTATTTGGCAGACTTATTTTTTTCAAAAAAGCAAAGCCTCTTGACAATTAATGATAATAATTTTAAAATAGAATGTGTGGTTTTAGTTGTTAAGCTCAGATTGAAATTTGTATGGTTTTCACAAAATATTTAAAGTTAGGAGATGATTTTTTGTGAACAAAGCTGCTTTACATATAAGAATGAAAAAAGTGTCGGTGATCATCCCGGTCTATAATGTGGATAAGAATCTTTTGAAAAATTGTTTAGATAGCGTTAAAAATCAAACTTTGAAAAACATCGAAATAATTTGCGTTGATGATGGCTCAACCGACGGAAGCGGCCTGATTTTGGATGAATATGCAAAACGTGACTCAAAATTTAAGGTATACCACCAAAAAAATGGAGGGCCGTCTCGCGCTAGAAATAGCGGAATTGAGATGTCCTCGGGCGAATATATACAATTTGTTGATTCTGATGACTGTATATCAAAAAATATGTCCCAAAAGCTATATAATTTAGCAAAGCAAGAGGACGCAGACATCGTTAAATGCGGGTGTTATTCGCCTGTGTCCGCCGGCAAAGCGTCTCCTGACCGAACGCGTTTTGGCTCTATATTTGGGATGATAGGATCTGGCTATGTTTGGGATGGTTTATATAGATCGCGCTTTTTAAAAGAAAACGGCCTAAAGTTTGACGAATTGTCAAGCTTTGCTGAAGACATAAGCTTCAACATGACGTGTTTCCCTAAGGCCAAAAAGACTGTTTGTTGTTCTGATAAATTATATTGCTATAAGTATAATATATGTTCACTGACTCATACAAGAAATGATCAAAAAGCTTTGGCGAGTTTGGCTCAAAATTTGAATTTTGTATATAAAAACTGGAAAGAAAATGGTTATTTTGAAAATGATTCCGCCAAACTTAAATTTTTAAAATGGTTTTTGAGTTTTAATTGTTGGCTGAAAAAAGACGGCGCGCTTGGATTATTTATGGACGCCATCGGAGACGAGTTAAAACAAGACAGCGCCATAGATTTGCTGCCAGCGGGGCAAAGACTTGCTTTTCGGAAGATGAAAGCCAACTATTTGAATAAATCAGCTTGATTTAAAATATAGTTTTTTAATTTCAATATAATGGAATTGGGTTTGAAAAATATGAATAATATACTTGAACTAAAGGATATATCTGTTTCTTTTGGAGGAGAACAAATTCTGGATGGATTGAATTTATATATACGAGATAGAGAATTTGTCACTTTTTTGGGGCCTTCTGGCTGCGGCAAAACAACAACTCTGAGGATAATTGCGGGCTTTTTAAAGCCAGATTCGGGTGAAGTTTTTTTTGAAAATAAAAATATAACAAACCATCCGCCCCACAAGCGCAATGTCAACACAGTGTTCCAACGATATGCCCTGTTTCCCCATCTAAACGTTTTTGAAAACATAGCTTTTGGCCTCAAAATAAAGAAAATGCCTAAAAATGAGATAAAAGAGCGCGTTTCCAGGCTTTTGAAAGTTGTTAATTTGGAAGGGTTTGAGCGCCGTCGGCCATCCCAGCTTTCCGGAGGTCAGCAGCAAAGGATCGCGATTGCGAGAGCCTTGGTTAATCGGCCTAAAGTTTTGTTGCTTGATGAGCCGCTTTGCGCTTTGGATTTGAAGCTTAGAAAACAGATGCAGCTGGAGCTAAAAGAGATGCAGCAAAGCCTAGACACTGCTTTTATATATGTGACGCATGACCAAGAAGAAGCTTTAACCATGAGCGACACTGTTGTTGTCATGAATGAGGGAGAAATCCAGCAAATTGGAACTCCGGAGGAAATATATAATGAGCCAAAAAACGCCTTTGTTGCGGATTTTATCGGCCAAAGCAACATATTAAACGGAATAATGCTTAAAGATTATAGGGTTTATTTTGCAAAAAAAGAGTTTGACTGTGTTGATAAAGGATTTAAACCGAGGCAGCCTGTTGACGTTGTTTCGACGACGTGCTCATCATTGAGACGACGCCGTCGGCTTTGACAAAGGTAAAGATGGCCTTCGATTACCGTATTTTGAAAAAAGGCGAGGAAATTGGGCTGAATTTTTCGCCGGATGATATTCATATAATGTCAAAATTATTCGACCAAATGACAAATATCATGCTTGCGACAGTTATTGACGAGGACTCTATAAAATTTTTAGATATTGAATTTAAAAGGGCTTTTTTGAACCTCGAGGTTGGCTGCCAAGTCAAACTAACCATCCCTCCCGAAAGCATCCATCTGGTTTCCAGCGATTTTGCCGACCTGGTTTTGCCGCTGGACTCGATAATATATAAAGGCGCATATAACGAAATGTATTTTTATTATGAAGACGAGGAGGAAAATGACAAATATATATTAGTCCACTCGGAAAATGAAGAGGAAGTTGGGACAGAGCTTGGTTTAAAATTTGATTTTAATCGAGTGGAGGTTGAAAAATGTGAATAGGTTTTCTTTAAAATTTTTGCCATATGGACTTTGGATGATTTTATTCACATTAATTCCGTTTTTAATGATAATTTGGTTTTCATTTACAAGCGAATCCTGTGGGTTCACATTTAAAAACATTGTCAAAATAGGGAATTATTGGGGGGTTATTGCGCGTTCTTTGGCTTTTGCTCTAGCTGCAACAATTATTTGTTTTGTGATTTCATATCCATTTGCTTATTTTATCACTAAATTTTCAAAGCTAAAGCAAAAATTATTAATTATTCTAATAATGCTGCCTATGTGGACAAATCTTCTGCTTCGGACATACGCTTGGATGACAATTTTGGAAAAAAATGGACTGATAAATAATTTTTTAAAGACTTTGGGTCTGCCAACACTTCGCATGATAAACACGCCAGGTGCGGTAATCCTTGGGATGGTGTATGACTTTTTGCCATTCATGATTATTCCAATATATACAACAATTAATAAAATAGACAAAAATTTAATTGAAGCAGGAAATGATTTAGGAGCAAACAGCTTGCAGACCTTTCGCCGAATCATCCTCCCTCTTTCTGTTCCCGGGATTGTTTCTGGAGTTTCAATGGTCTTTGTTCCAGCAACGTCAACCTTCATCATATCTCAAATGCTCGGGGGAGGCTCCAACGCTTTGGTTGGCGATTTGATCGAGTCGCAGTTTATGGGATCAACATATAACCCGTGGCTTGGTTCGGCGCTGTCTTTTGTTTTAATGATAATAATTGCTTTAATAATGGCAATAACTCGAAAATTTGATAAAACCGAAACGGAGGCTTTATTAAATTGAAAAATAAATGTTTGTTTCGAATATGTGTGACTGTGGTGTTGATTTTTTTATATCTGCCAATTTTTGTCGTCATAATTTTTGCATTCAACAAAATAAAATCTCGAACTTTGTTTACTGGATTCACTTTAAATTGGTTTATTGAGTTATTTAGGGATAGAGTTATAATAAGTTCACTTTTTAATTCCTTCATTTTAGCAATGTTGGCTTCAATTATTGCGACTGTTATTGGAACTTTGGCAGCTCTACAAATTGTAAAAATGAAAAGAAAAAGCCAGTCTGTTGTTATGAATTTGAACTATATACCAATAGTAAATTCTGATGTTGTTATGGGAATATCGCTCATGCTTCTGATGATTTTTATACTAAATGTTGTTGGGGGGAGTTTGGGTTTTTTAACCGTTTTAATCG
>CADBXQ010000036.1:12744-22556 GCA_902798675.1 Oscillospiraceae bacterium | reverse complement strand
GCCAACGCTCCTGATGCGCCTGTTTCCCAAGTGGTCTATGTCGTCAGTTGTTCCGATGTTTTTTGCCAAACAATTAACATAATTTATAGCAGCGAGGATGTCGTCTTTAATTATGTGTTTTGGAACAAGCAGATCGGCATTATCTTTAATTGCTGCTTTTAGTTCTTCTTTGTCAGTGTATTCCTCCAAAAGAGCCTGCAAAACGCTGAATCTAACCTTTTCGTGTATATCACACTCTTCAGGATTTATGTCAACAAAGTCAGAAATATCAACCATTCCGTTTGAAATAACCTTAATCGTTTCCCCGTCAACATCAACATATGCAGTATGGACACCAGATCTTTCGATTAAATCGGCCTTTTCCTTGGTTAAAATTTCTCCAGCCTCAGCCAAAAGCTCTCCAGTTAGTTCATTAACTATTGGCTCAGCAAGCTTCTGGCCCGCGATCCTGTGGGATATTGCAAGCTTTTTGTTATATTTATATCTTCCAACGCGAGAAAGATCATATCTTCGCTTGTCGAAAAACAAGTTTCTGATGTGGGCAACGGCGGAGTCGATGGTTGGGGGCTCGCCCGGTCGAAGTTTTTTATATACTTCAATCAAGGCTTCCTCGCCGTTTTTAGTGTTGTCTTTGTCCGCAATTGTTTGAACAATGCGCTTGTCTTGGCCGAAAATTGAATATAGTTCTTGGTCAGATCCGTCAAAACTCGTGAAAACGTCCTCTTCTTCATCGCAGACGTCTTTGATTTTGAGCAAAGCGCGAATAAAAACCGTGACTGGGATTTTCCGGTTTTTGTCTATTCTGACATAGCATATATCGTTGGAGTCTGTTTCAAACTCAAGCCAAGCTCCTCTGTTTGGAATCATTGTGGCTGAAAACTTTTTCTTTCCAACTTTGTCATATTCGCTTCCATAATATACCCCGGGGGAGCGAACCAATTGAGAGACTATGACGCGTTCAGCGCCGTTTATTATGAATGTTCCGCTAGTCGCCGGTTTCCATATTTTTCAGGCGAGCTCGAGCACGAAGCGGGACAGCATATGTCGCGTCGCGCTTTTTGCATTCCATTATGTCATATTTAGGCTTGTCATCAAACTGATACTCACCAAATTCAAGGAATAAATTACCTGAATGATCCGATATGAATGAGACATCCCGAAACACTTCCTTCAGACCATCTTTGATAAACCACTCATATGAATTTTTTTGCACCTCAATCAGATTAGGCATATTTAAAACTTCATCAATTCTTGCAAAACTCATCCTAGTGGTTTTTCCCATATCCACGGGCGTTACATTCACCATAGGCTTTTAATTCCTCCATTTCTGATTTTTACTAAAAATATGTCTTCATCACTAACAATGAACATTGCTATTGACCAATAACAAATTTAAAATTTTTCACTTCGCTATAAAATATATAAAAAGCATCAAAACGCTAATCGAATTTTTATAACTAAAGTCAAAAAATATTAATTGCAAGTCAACCCAACAACCCATATTAAGCACATTTGAATATTATATAACAATAATCAGGTCATGTCAAGCCTTTATATGATAATAAAAATTTTTAACTAAAAAATTGGAGTTTTTAAATTTAACCATATGTAAAAATTTGCGAATAAATTTATAAAGTAAAGGTCATATATGCTATATAATATATTTAAAGATTTTAAAATTTTTTATATATTTTGTTATATTTTAATTTGCGTCATAATAAATCATTTGCTTGGATGTTTTAAGAAAAAGTTAAAAATGACAGCTCTTGAGGGCGTTAGCCTAACGCTTGTTACGGATAGTTTAAAAACTCTAGCAAGGATACCATAATAAGGAAGGGATTTATTGAAACAAACATAACCTTTGCCAAGTTATATAAACTAAATCTTTTCAAAATGTGCTATATGCTAATCTGTCAGCCTGCAAAAATAATTAAAAAATGAAAAAATTGTTGTATTTAGTCTGTATTATGGTAAAATGGAATTATAATAAAAATTTCAGCAAAAGGGGGCAACGCAAAAATGCTTCACGTTTCAAAGAAAAAAAATATTTTAAAGGATAATCCTGTTCGAACTGTGTGTTTAAGTTTTATATCCGTCATTGTTTTGGGGGCTTTGTTGCTGATGTTGCCGATATCTTCAGCGGTTGGAGAAATCAACTCGTTTTCTAAATGTTTGTTCACAGCGACTTCTGCAACGTGTGTTGCTGGGCTAACGCTTGAGGACAATTGCGCAGCGTGGTCGATGTTTGGACAGTCTGTTATTGTCTGTTTAATACAAATCGGCGGACTTGGACTTGTGACTTTTTCATCAATTTTTTCGCTGTCTTTAAATAAAAAGTTGAGTCTAAAAGATATGCAACTTGCAAATTCACAAATAAACACAAATGATTTCGCAAATATTCGATTTCTTTTCACAAATGTTATTCGTGTCACATTTTTTTGTGAGTTTGTTGGGTCTTTGCTTCTTGCGATTCCTTTTTGCGCAAAGCACGGGGTTCGCGGGATATTCATGGCGATTTTCACTTCCGTTTCCGCATATTGCAATTCAGGGCTTGACATAAACGGCTTCATTTGCCCAAATTGCAGTTTGATTCCATTTAGAAGCGATCTAATTGTGGTGACCGTGACTAGTTTGTTGACGGTTTTGGGCGGAATTGGATTTATAGTTGTTAATGAATTAATCCATCTAAAAAAATCTCATAAAAAAATCAAATTTTTATCATTTCATTCCAAATTAGCCCTGTCGTCAACGGCAATTTTGATTGTTTTTGGAACTTTAACGCTATTGGTTATGGAATGGTCTAACACTTTAAAAGATATGGAACTTTTTGAAAAAATAACGACATCAGCATTTAATTCAATAACATCAAGATCAGCGGGGTTTGCTGTTGTTGACTATTCTCAAACCACGGTCTTTACTAAACTTTTCACCTGCTTTTTGATGTTTGTTGGAGCTTGCCCCAGCGGAACAGGCGGGGGAATAAAAATAACGACAATGATTGTTTTGTTTATGACGACAATATGCGTTGTTAGGAATCGCGAAGACACTGTCATCTTTGGCCACAAAGTCAATAAAATGACAGTGTATAAAGCGATTTCGCTTTTATTTATATCTTCATTGTTGGTTGCTGTGTCGACAATAATTTTTTATTTGTCAAATCCTGAGGTTTCGTTAATAGACTTGTTTTTCACGATAATAACAGCGTTTGGGACGGTTGGAACATCCACAACAGACGTTGGAGGTTTGTCATATATTTCACAATGGATTCTGATATTTTTGATGTATATAGGTCGAGTTGGGCCGCTCTCGTTTGCTTTAATGTTTGGGACGAATTTAAATCGGAAAAAATATGTTTCACTGCCTGAGGGGAATATATATGTTGGATAGGTTATTTTATAACAAACTGTGATATATTCAATTAAATATAATATTAGCGACATACACAATTAAAATTAAACCTATAAATATATATCTTGATGTTATATGAAAAAGCCTGCCAAGCGGTTTTTCCCTGCCAAGCTGAACCTGCTCACTGACAAACTTTTTTCCGCATATCCAAAAAAACATGACGCCAGCAAGCAACGCTCCCAGCGGAACAACATAAACCGACAAAATATCCATCCAGACGCCAATAACTGAAGCATTTTCCAGAAAAATTCCCAAACAAGCTGCGACTGATCCAACTATGCAGACGGATTTTTTGCGGGACATTTTCAACTGGGATTGCAAAAATTCAACAGGAGCTTCAAATAAATTTATTAAAGAAGTTATTGCAGCGAATAAAACTGCGGTGAAAAATACTGTGGATATAAGCTGGCCGGCGGGAAAAAGTTTAAATATTGTTGGCATGGTCACAAACATTAAGGGAGGGCCGGATTTGAGCTCGGATTTAAGCCCAAATGAAAAAACGGCGGGGATGATGACGACGGCGGCCAATATGGAGGCGAGCAAATTAAAAAAACATATGTTTTTTGCAGCGGAAATGACGTCTTCTTTTTCGCTGAAGTAGCTTCCATATATTATCGTTCCGGAGCCGGCCAAAGACAGGGAGAAAAACGCTTGGCCCAGGGCCGCAATCCACGTCCTCGGATCTGCTAAAAACTTCCAGTCAGGGTTGAATAAATAGCTATATCCCGCAAAAGAGTTGGGAGAGCAAAAAACAACCAGCGCCAGGGCTAAAAACATTATGAAAAACGCGGGCATGACGATTTTGTTTAGTTTTTCTATTCCGCCCGAAACCCCAAAAAACATGACAGCAAACGTCAAAATCAGCGCAATAATATGCCACGGCATGCTTGAAAAATTTCCCGTTATATGTTGAAAATATTCGACGGAATCTCCACTCAAAGCGGAGCCAGCTAAACTTCCAGCGATGAATTTTATGATCCATCCAACAATCACTGAATACCCTATTCCGATCAGAAAACAGCCAACAAGAGGAATGGCACCAAGGCTTTGGAAATGGGGTATGTTTTTCATTTTGAGAGCTTTTTTGAAAGCACCGAAAGGCCCAGTTTTCATAGCACGCCCAAAAGCTATTTCGCCAACAACGCCTGAATATCCCAAAATGATTGTGAAGATAACATATGGAATTAAAAACGCAGCCCCGCCATATTGACCTAATCTGTATGGAAAAAGCCATATATCGCCCATTCCAATTGCTGATCCGACGCAGGCTACAATAAAGCCAAACTTGCTTTTGAATTTGTTTTCGTTGCTTTCAAAAGAACTCATAAATTTTTCACCCCTTAAAAAATTAAATATAAAATAAAAAAAATACACGAATCTAGCGATTCGTGTAAATAAGCATTCAAATTCACCACATTAGCTAGATGCTTTGCTTGAAGCGGTTGATGCTTTGTTTGCAGCGTCTGATGAAGCTGATTCGCTGCTGCTCTTTGAACTGCTTGCTGAAGAACTGCTCTTCGAGCTGCTTGCTGAAGAACTGCTCTTTGAACTGCTTGCTGAAGAGCTGCTCTTTGAACTAGAACCGTCTTTATTACAGCCGGTCAAAGAAACAGAACAGCAAATAAGAGCTGCTGCAGTCAGTGCAATAAGTTTCCTCATTCTTCTCATTTACGAATATCTCCTTTCTGAGTTACTAAGCATAAGTAAACCACTTTGAACTCTGCGCACTATCGCCACCTGGGGACAGCTGCGGCACAACACTCGGACTAATCCAATCACAGCTTTGCCCCAAAAAGCAACAAACAAAACGATGCCCTGTAGCTAAGCGCGCCATTCACGCCGGCAACCGCAATTCGCTTGCGCAAAACGCCGATAAACCGGAATAAATTTTTCACAAGAAAACATCGTGAAAAACTTATCTAAGACATAGTCTATCATCTGTCTCAAAGTCAGGCAAGAAAAACGAAACTAAATGTATGGTTTTGGCTTTAAAATGTTGTTTTTCCTTAAAAATTGATAATGTGGCCGTGTGTGGCTTAACTTTGGGGGAGATGGAAGAATGGCTGTTGTTATCACTGGCAAAAAATCTAATAGTGAAGAAATATTTGAGCATTTAAAGCGATTTTATTTGTTAAATCAACTGCCAGAGGACTATGTTTTTTTTGATGATGTGAATGCATTTTTTTCAAGTCTTAAAAAGTTTTTTTATGATATATCAATAATTTTAGACAGTGATATAGATTTAGCCTATAGAGTTAAAGAAACCAGTCCAAAAACAAAAATAATTTTCATATCCTCAACAGCTAAGTTTGCAGTTGAAGGATACAAAGCGGATATTTCTTGCTATTTATTGCGACCTGTCAACTTTGGGAATTTTGAATTTGCGATGAAAAAATGTCTGGGTTGGTTTAATAAAAAAAGCGAATATATCGTGGTTAGTTCAAATTGGCAAAAAATTCCCGTTTTTTTTAAAGATATATTATTTGCTGAAAAAAATGGACACAACATTATAATACACACAAAAAAGGAAACAATTTCAACCAGGATGACGTTTAGAGATTTTGTGGCTAAAACCAAAAATTTTAAATATTTTGTCAATTGCGTTAGAGGCGCGCTCGTGAACCTGGATTGGGTTAGCAAGATGGAAACGCAGAATTTTTTGATGGCAAGCGGAGAAAGAATTCCAATTAGGCGCCAGGATAGAAAAAAACTCAGGCAAATATACGCACAGTATTTAATAGAAAGGCGGAATCAAACCTGAAATTTATTATGATATGTCAAAAATATGTTATTAAATTGGAAATTTTTTGCATGGATTTGAGTGATAAATTTATAAATATTTGATATAAAATTTAATATAATATATTAATTGAGTTTTCAAGGAGTGATTTTTATGTTTGAGAAGATAGACATCAAAGACCTTGCGATTAAACCTTTTGAGCTGATTGGCGATCAATGGATGCTAATAACATCGGGAAGCTTAAGCAGCCACAACATGATGACAGCAAGTTGGGGCGGGGTTGGAATAATGTGGTTTAACCCTGTTTTAACGATATATGTTCGCCCTCAAAGATATACAAAAGAGTTTCTTGACAAATCAAATTATTTCACAGCAAGCTTTTATGACAGCCAGTTTAAATCCGCTTTGCAGCTTTGCGGAACAAAATCTGGGAGGGAAATTGATAAATCCAAGGCGACTGGGCTTGTTCCTAAAAAATTTGGAAAGTCTGTTGCTTTTGAGCAAGCAAAACTTGTCATGGTGTGTGAAAAGCAATATGTTCAGCAAATTAGTCCTGACTGCTTTATAGATTCAAAAATTATAGACACTGCATATAAAAACAGTGATTTTCATTTTATGTATATTGCAAAAATTGTTGAGGCATATCGAAAAAAATGAGAAATAAAACAGGTGATATAACCTATAAAATATGTGTGTTAGACCTGATTTGTTGATTCAATCGGGGTTTGTTCGGAGCCAGGAGTTTCATCCGCCTCATCCAAGCTGAGGCTCTGAACACGACTTGACTGTCAGGACAAATTCAGTATATTTGCCGTATTCGCTGTTTACTTTTATTTTCCAGTCGCATAGCCTAACTATTGTTAAAACTATGTTTAGACCCAGGCCAACTCCCGAAGTGTCTTGGCTGCGTGATTTGTCTGTTTTGTAAAATCTGTCGAAAAGTCGTTCTTTTTCTTCTGCTTTCAAACCTTTTCCACTATTTTGAATTCTTATTGTTAAAAAGTTAGAAACTCGAAAAATTCCGAAAAAGATATATCCGCCACTATTTGAAAATTTTATAGCGTTTTCAATTAAATTATAAAAAACTTGGTATGTCAGCCCTTCGTCGCCTTCAATCCAGAAATTTTTAAATTTGTCAATTCCTTTAATTCGCAAATTTTTAGCTTCAATCTTATCTATAAAATTTTCAACAATATTTTTAATAAGTTTGCTGATGTTTAGGGGGACAAAGGCTGGTCTGACCCCTCCGCTTTCAATCCGAGATATGTTTAACATGGAGTGGACCAAATTAGAAAGTCGTTTAACTTCTGACGAAACGAGACGCAAATAGTGCGTCTGCTTTTGCTCGGGAATGGTTCCGTCCAATATTCCGTCAATAAAGCCTGAGATTGAAGTTATGGGCGTTTTGAATTCATGGGAAACGTTGGAAACAAAATTTTTGCTTGACTCTTCAAATTTTGCTATTGACTGGCTCATTTTGTTCATTGTTTGCGCAAGTTTCCCCATTTCATCTTTAGTTTTAATTTTAACTTTTGGCTCAAAGTTTCCCTTTTCATATTCTTGAGCGACCAGTTTTATTTTTCGCAGTGGTTTTGATATGTAGAATGTATATATAATTAGAACTATTGTTGAAAAGCAAACAACACATAACAGCGAAAAAATAAATTTCAAATTGATTTCATCATATATTCTGGTGAATTTGTTTTCAAAATCCAATATCATCAAATATTTTACTTCAGATCCTAAAAAATAGGAGCTAAGCTCCCTGGCGTATATATAACATTTATTTGGCTCTGAATTTGAAGATGGGATATCTTTTTTTTCGCAATATTCTCCGGTATGTTCTAATTTATTTACAATGTGTTTAAAATCTATAACATCAGCATATTTATGTTCTAAGTTGCTATATAAAATTTTTTTATCTGGGTCAAATAAAATCAAGCGCATATTGTTGTCTGATACCATTTTGAAGTTATCTTTTAATCCGTTTTCAACTGTTTGTTCGCTATTAATTTCCAGTTCATCAAAAATATTTCTCACAATTACGCTGACATCAGAGCGAAGGAAACTATATTCGCTAAAATCTGAGATAAAATGCATTATAGTGGCGCTTGTGAAGCAACTGCCAATGATTATCATAACAACAGATATAAAATTATATCTGGCAAAAAGACTTTTTTTCATGACAAAATTCCATTCTGTTAAAAATAATTTGTTGTTTTAACAAAAATTATCAGTTTTCACTCAGCTCAAATTTATATCCAACGCCCCAAACCGTTCGCAGCTTCCATTTATCTGAAACATTGTCAATTTTGTTTCTGATTCGCTTAATGTGGACGTCGATTGTTCGTGAATCGCCATAGTATTCATAGCCCCATATGTCGTCAAGAAGTTGATCTCTTGTGCATACTTGATTTGGATTAGAGGCTAATTTGAAAAGCAATTCGAGCTCTTTGGGCGGAATATCGACAATTTTGCCGTCTAATTTCATTTCATATTTAACCATATCGATTTCCAGTTTGTCATATTTTATTTTTCTAGGAATTTCTTTTTCCGAATTTTGGGAAACTCTTCGATATACAGCTTTGATTCTTGCAACGATTTCTTTGGCGTCAAATGGTTTTGATATGTAGTCATCTGCTCCGATTTCAAGCCCTAAAACTCGATCAAAAACTTCTCCTTTTGCTGTCAGCATGATGATTGGAATATTTGACGTTTTTCTAATTTCCAAGCAGGTTTGCCATCCATCCATGACAGGGAGCATTATGTCTAGTAAAATAAGATCTGGCTTTAGGGAATTGAATTTAACCAAAGCTTCCTCACCGTCATACGCAAAAATCACCTTATACCCTTCCTTGTCAAGATATAATTTAAGCAAATCGCAAATATTTTTATCGTCGTCGACAACCAATATTTTTTCTAATGACATAAATAATTCCTCCTAACACACATATTAAAATAAACAAAAAAATTATAATTATGACAAATTATTAAAAATAAAAAGCCATTTAGATATATTATATCATAAAAATTGGAAAAACTCAAGTTTTTAAAAACTAAAGCCTCAAGCGCAATTAAAAGTCAGGATGGATATTTAACAATCAATTCAGACAGTTTATTCACATCTTCTTCACATAAAGTGTCTTCGCTGTCTGCTTTGGCGTTGCCGGTGTGGATGAAACGCAAGTCAACATATTGCGGCTCTCCATAGCTTAAATTGTTGATTTTTTCTTTGAGGATGTCCAAAATTCCCTGTTGATATATTTCGCTAACATCATCTTCAGAATAGGCGGTTTTATCGTTATATTTGCCCTGGATTATCTCTGAATTATATTTATCAGCAAAAGATTTCACGTAATCTTTGCTGTCTTGGAAGATCATTATTGGCAAGACTTGAACTTTGATAATATATCCATAGTTTTCCATTTTTTCAACCGAGTCGGATAATTTATAGTCTGCTTTACTATATAGTGTTTTTGCGAATTCGATCAATTGAGATCTTATTGACTCGCTCATTTTGACGTTTCCATTTTCATCAACAAAAGATAAAAGTTTGGCAAGTTGACCCGCGCGCTCTTCATAGTTTTTTTCATATTCGTTTTTAAGCTCATCGACAGGAATTGATTTTAGTTTAGAATATTCCTCAAATTCTCCTTTATATACA
>CADBXQ010000036.1:7370-12738 GCA_902798675.1 Oscillospiraceae bacterium | reverse complement strand
AAAAATAATCCACATCCAGTAAAAAATATCACAAAAATAATATAATATAAAATTATTAATAAATTATTAACTGACTTTTTCATACCATAATCCTCCTTAATTATGTAAAATTCATGCGTGTTTAAAAAACAATAGAATTTGTTGCGTTTTTTTGACAATTAAGCATATATTTTAGGATAATTTTCATATAAACGAGAGAATGGATGAAAATATAATAATTTAAATTAATATGTGTTTTTTTTAGTTTATTTAAAAATATATTTAAAAATTTTGGGACGAAGCACTTTTATATAGTGTGTTGTGAAGCATGAGAGAAATATGTCATAGACTTGGGATGTTAAAACCGAAGCTAAAAAACTCAAAACCAACATTAAAAACCCGGATTCCATGAGAAAATCAAGCCCAAACAATAAAGCAGTTAAAGAAAAATACATAAGATTTGAAATGAAAAATATTGAAAGCTTTAAAAAAAATTCTAAAATTCTTGCGTTTAATTTTTCAATGGATGATTTCAGCATTGGATAATATCCAAATATTAGAATATATGTTAGGGCTATGTTTTTTTCAGAAATCAGGATTAAAGATAAAGCTGAAACCGTCAGATAAACGAAAAAAGCGCGATTTTTCCCAATTTCCAAGACAACAACAATCAAAAACGCTCCGCAAAGCCCGGAAACAGAGTAATCCAGAAATGAAACAACCCCCCCAATAAACATTATAGCAACACTCAGCGCAGAAATCAAGCCACAATATGTTATTTTTTTAACATCTCCCATTAGTCAAGTCCTTCCAATTTCAACACCTAGTATAACCCCCGCCCATACACCTGAAGCAGCAGTCTGCGCAAAGAAACGCACCGCATAAATTACACAAATCGCATCCAGGCGCGCACCCTGCCATGCTTTGATATGAATCTTTGCCGTTTGGATTTCCAAAATTTCCGCTTCTTTGCCAAACGGCCTGCTCTAAAGCGCGTTTATATGTTATGTTTTTTGGGTCCATTTTGCAAGACGCGGAGAAAAATTCGGTTGCTTCTCCAAGCCAACCCTTTTTAAAGAAGATCAAGCCCTTTAAATAAAACCAATTTGCTGTTCGAAGATTTTGGGGCATTGCGTCAAGGCTTTCTTCAGCAACGTCGAGGTCATCCGAATCAATCAGCTGCTGGATATGGTTAAAATCATCAGGCGCTCCAGTTGATTTTGCGCTTTTATATGCGTCTGAATCGTCGGCAACAGGCTCCCCATTTTTCATCCTGGCCATCCTTCGGCTGTTCATTATTTCGTCAAAAGCTTGGGTTATTTCCTTTGTTTTTTCCTCTGCGTGGCGAATGAGGTCTTCTTTTTCATAGCTTCCGGGGTCATATTTGTTTTTCATCGCAATATACGCAGCTTTAATCTGTGAGTCGGTTGCGTTTTCATCAATTCCTAATAATTTGTAAAATTCTTCCATTGTGTAATATCCTCCAAATCAAAAGCGTTTTATAAAAATTCAAAAAGTCAAGAATTTTTCGATTCACAACAACAATTTAAAAAAAGCGAGAGGGGCTGACCGTGTTTTTCAAAAATCTTTTTTATGGCAGATCGCAGGCCAAAATATATTATATTTTTTATTATAGACTTATATTTTTCGATTTGCAGGCGTTCAAAAGATTCAGCAAGTTGAGCGATGGAAAAATTTAAAGATAAAAGAGCATTTTCAAAAATTTTTGATTTTTTTTCAGCATTAAGCTCGGCATTTTTTGCAAGGAAAGGGTTGAAAGCTTTTGATTTAAAATCTTTGTCTATGTCATCAAGCGCATCCATAATATAAATATACCTGCCAAGCATATACCCTATTCTATATAAAATTTTTTGATTTTGTGGATTATTTGAGAGGGTTTGAGCAACAAGTCCCAAACATTTTGCTGTTGGATCACACGCTTGATCTATAGATTTTTTTTGACTGTTTTCCAAATTAATCTGGTTATTCATGAAATTTTCAATAATGTTTGATATTTCTCTTTGACGCTTGGCTGCCTTTTGAAACATATTTTTAAAAGTTAAAAGGCTCAAATTTGAGATGAATCGTTTGAAAAATTTTTCATCCTTGACATTGTCAATAAATTTAAAATAGGCGAAAATGACGCTAATGTCAGCAGCTTTTTCCAGAGAGGAGCAATTTTCAAGACAAAGCTCTTTTTTTAGGGGATGGAGCAGGCAATTTTGCTTTTTGAATTCAACATTTTCCTCCGATAAACCAAGCGAAAACAAAACTAAAAAAATAATATCATAGCGCAGCATCAAGCGAGACAGTTGGCTATATGATCGCCCCAGTTGTTTACATAGTCCGCAGTAAATCGCTCTATATATTTCATTTTCACAAACTTTAAGCTCGGGGATAAATGGCCTAACATATCCAAACATCATCATACACCTTTCAAATGCATTAACAATTCAAACTATATTATAACACAAAATTTAAAATATTAAAACAGATTTTCAAACACATTTGGTGTATTATAATAATATTGTTAGAATTAACCAAAAATCACATGATATTTTACAGAAAAAATGTTTAAAATCACGATTTTTTAAAATGCATTTTGAAATTTTAACCGGGAAAAGAAAGGGCAGGAATAAGCGAGGATAAATCAGCAAAAATTATTATAAATATGCATTTATTGTTTGCTTTTTATGGAGAGTTGAAATTTGTTTTTATGTGTGGTATAATTGATGATGGAATGGAAAATTGTCGATAAACAAAAATTTTTCATTTAATAGAATATATTTGGATATGGAGGGGAATTTTTTATGGACACTAAATTTGTTTATTCATTCAAAGAAGGCAACCAAGCAATGCGTGAAATTTTAGGCGGAAAAGGCGCAAATCTTGCGCAAATGAAGCACATGGGGCTCCCGGTTCCAGATGGATTCACGATATCCACTCAGGCCTGCGCCCAGTATTATGGCAATGATAAAAAGCTTCCTCAATCGATTATTTCCCAAATAGAGGAATATATGTTAAAACTGGAGCACTCCTCTCAAAAAAAGTTCGCAGATCCCAAAAATCCGCTGTTGGTTTCGGTTCGATCGGGCGCTCGGGTTTCGATGCCGGGCATGATGGACACAATTCTCAATTTAGGGCTTAATGATGAGGTTTTGGAAGGGCTTGCGAAAAAGACGAAAAACAGGCGCTTTGCCCTGGATTCATATCGCAGGTTTATTCAAATGTTTTCGAATGTTGTTATGGGGATGGATATAAAGGATTTTGAAGATATAATCGAAAATGTTAAAAAATCAAAAGGCGCCAGATTGGACGCTGAACTGGACGAAGCTGATCTTGAAAATATAATCAAACAGTTTAAGAAATATTATAGATATCATAAAAAATGTGAATTTCCTTCATCTCCTAAAGTTCAGTTGATTGAGGCGGTTGAAGCGGTTTTCAGATCTTGGAACACACCTCGCGCAATATATTATAGACAACTCAATGACATTCCGTCTGATTGGGGAACGGCGGTTAATGTTCAGATGATGGTCTTTGGAAATATGGGAGAGCAGTCCGGAACAGGCGTTTTATTCACACGAAACGCATCGACGGGTGAGAATAATCTGTTTGGGGAATTTTTGATGAACGCACAAGGGGAGGACGTTGTCGCAGGAATCAGGACTCCAAGCCCAATCGATGATTTAAACAAGACTATGCCGAAAATTTATGAGAAACTGAAGAAAATATGTGATATACTTGAAAATCATTATAAAGATATGCAGGACGTTGAATTCACAGTTGAGGAAGGAAAGCTATATATTTTGCAGACGCGAAATGGAAAAAGGACGCCTTTTGCAGCCCTCAAAATAGCGTGTGACTTGGTTTCTGAGGGAAAAATCAGCAAGCAAAAGGCGGTTCAAATGATCGATCCAAACTCTTTAGACGCTTTGCTACATCCCCAGTTTGATAAGAAAAAACTTGAAAAGCTTTCCCCAATAGCTTCAGGGCTTGCGGCTTCTCCCGGGGCAGCTTGCGGGAAGGTTGTTTTTTGCTCGAAGGATGCGATTTGTGAGGCTAAAAATGGCGATAAAGTGATTTTGGTTCGCTCGGAAACTTCGCCGGAAGACATTGAGGGGATGGATTCAGCCGAAGGCGTTTTGACGATGCGGGGCGGAATGACGTCGCATGCAGCGGTTGTTGCTCGAGGGATGGGAAAATGTTGCATATGTGGCTGCGCGGGAATTAAGGTTGATGAAGAGAAAAATTTTGTTGAGATTAGTGGTAAAAAATATACAAAAGGCGATTATATATCACTGGATGGGTTGACTGGAAATGTGTATGGCGAGGCGATTTCAACGGTTGATGCTAAAATTTCTGGATATTTCAAGACTATAATGGACTGGGCGGATGAAATCGGGCGCTTAAAAGTTCGAGCTAACGCAGACACACCTCGTGATGCCAGGCAGGCTGTTTGCTTTGGAGCAAAAGGAGTTGGGCTTTGCAGGACAGAACACATGTTTTTTGATTCGGACAGGATTCGGGTTATGCGCCAGATGATCGTTTCTAAAACTGAAAAACAAAGGAAAGACGCTCTAGACAAACTTTTGCCAATTCAGCAAAAAGATTTTGAGCAAATCTACGAAGCTTTGGAAGAAAAACCAGTCACAATTCGCCTTCTAGATCCGCCTTTGCATGAATTTGTTCCCCAAAAAAGGCCCCAGCAGGAAAGGCTCGCGCAGGATATGGGGGTTTCGCTTGATGAAATAAAATCAAGGGTTAAATCTTTGAGGGAGTTTAATCCGATGATGGGCCATCGCGGATGTCGTTTAGCTATAACATATCCAGAAATTGCGGTTATGCAAACGACGGCCATCATAAACGCAGCAATTAATGTTTCAAAAAAGCATCCAAACTGGGAATTGGTTCCTGAGATTATGGTTCCATTGGTTGGGGATGTTAAAGAACTGCAAAATGTTAAAAAAGTTATCGTTAAAACGGCGGACTCGCTGATCAAGGCCGCAAAAATCAAGTTAAAATATGTTGTTGGAACAATGATTGAAGTTCCGCGAGCAGCTTTAACCGCAGACGAAATAGCAAAAGATGCTGAATTTTTTAGCTTCGGAACAAATGACCTGACCCAGATGACATTTGGACTCAGCCGCGATGATTCTGGAAAATTTTTGAAAGATTACTATAGCGAAAAAATATATGAACACGATCCTTTTTCGAAGCTTGACAAAGACGGCGTTGGAAAATTGGTTAAAATCGCTTCTGAGCTTGGCAAAAAGACTCGCCCAAACATCTGCCTTGGGGTTTGCGGCGAACATGGGGCAGATCCCGAAAGCATAGAGTTTTTCGACTCAATCGGACTAGACTATGTTTCCTGCTCGCCATACAGAGT
>CADBXQ010000036.1:0-7308 GCA_902798675.1 Oscillospiraceae bacterium | reverse complement strand
TCCGTGTTCCGATCGCAAGGCTTGCTGCGGCTCAGGCTTCAATAAAGAATAAAAATTTGCGTATATTATGAAAAAAAGAATTCAGTGGCGCGGATATGTTTAAAGTTGAGCCGCTTGTGAAATATTCAGAAAAATATATGATATGCATTGACCAGGCCAAACAAAGGCTCAAGATTCACAACGCCCCAATAAAGCAAAAGGCTCCGGACATTTCAAAATATGAGGTTATATATATTGGCGCGCCGATTTATTGGGGCAAGATGCCGGAAGAATTGTCCACAGCGCCGCAAAGTTTGAATTTTGAAGGGAAAATTGTAAAACCATTTGTGACTCATGAAGGATCGGGAATATCGCAAGTTCCGCAGCAGCTGCAAGAGCTTTGCATCGGGGCGAAAATTTTAGACGGCCTTGAAATATTTGGCTTTAAAGTGAATTGCTCAAAATCAGACGTTAAAAATTGGGTATAGTCATATTTTTAAGGTTATATCACAAAATTTTAGACAAAAAACTTTTCAGCCTTTCGCTTTGGGGGTTTGAAAAAATTTCGTTTGGCTGATTTTCTTCGACAATTTGCCCATCCTCCATAAATATCACACGGTTTGCAACTTTTTTGGCGAATTGCATTTCATGAGTCACGCAAATCATCGTCAGCCCAAGCTGGCTTAACTTTTCCATTGCCTTTAAAACCTCAGCAGTCATCCCGGGGTCCAGCGCAGAAGTTGGCTCATCAAATAAAATAACCTTTGGTTTCATGGCCAGCGATCTGACAATTGCAACGCGCTGCCTTTGCCCCCCTGAGAGTTGGCTGGGGTATGCGCTCGCTTTGTCCGACAGGTCGATCTGCTCAAGCAAAGCCATTGCTTCTTCTTCGGCCTGTTTTTTTTCAACTTTTTTGAGTTTTATTGGAGCAAGCGTGATATTTTTTAAAACAGTCAAATTATTATATAGATTGAATTGCTGAAAGACCATGTTCATTTTTTGTCGAATTTTGTTTATGTTGTTGGTTGGGTGTGTTATTTCAACGTCATCAAACCAGATTTCGCCGCTTGACGGGGTTTCCAGCAAATTTAAGCATCGCAAAAAAGTGCTTTTTCCGGAGCCCGAAGGCCCTATTATAACAATTGTTTCGCCATCATTTACTTTGCAATTTATGTTTTTTAAAACGTGGTTTTCGCCAAAATGTTTCTCTAAATTTTTAACAGATATCATATTTATTCAACCTCTTTTCCAACATCTTAACAAGAGAAGACAAAATTTTTATCAGGATAAAATATATTAAAGCGGCGCCAATTAGCGGCATAAACGGCTGATATGTTGCAGATGAAATTTGGTTTGCAACACGGGTTAGGTCTGAAAGAGCAACATATCCAACAATTGCTGTTTCTTTGAGGAGGCTTATGAATTCATTACACAGCGAAGGAAGAGAATTTTTTAAAGCTTGGGGCAAAACGACATATCGCATGGTTTGGACTTTTGAAAATCCCATTGATATGCCAGCTTCCATTTGCCCTTTGCTTATTGCTAAAATTCCCGATCGAATGATCTCAGCAACATACGCTGCGCTGTTTAGGCCAAATGTTAGCGCTGCAACTAAAATTCCATTTTTGCTGCTTTGCATTACTATAAACCACATGATCAACAGCTGCAAAACAAGCGGCGTTCCGCGGATGACGTCGATGTAAAAATCAGCAATATAGCCAAATAGAGGGCGTTTACCTTTGCGATTTTTAGCAATTTTCATCAAAGCAAGAACCATTCCCAAAGCCAGACCAATCAGAGCAGCAAAAACAGAAATTTCAATCGAAACCAAAAGCCCGTTCAAATATAAAGCAAATCGATTGGACTCGACGAATGAAGAAATAAACTGCTCCCAAAGGCCCTTGGAATCCGAGCTGATATCGGCATTGATATATTTATCTAGAATTTTGTCATATGTTCCATCGTTTTTGACCTCGGATATGGCCTCATTGAGTGCGGCTTGGAGAGCAGGGTTGTTTTTTGGCATAGCAATCGCATATTTTTCTATTTCGAAGTCAAATTGATCGCCAGGTATTGTTTTTAATTCATCTTTATATATTTTTTCGAACGTCCTCGCGGGAACTTTGTCGAGAATTATTGCATCAACGCGTTCAGCTCTTAAATCATTGACGGCGTTATTAAATTTATCATATGTTTTTAGAATTGTTTCGGGATATTTTTCGACGATTTCATCTGCAAGAATGTTTCCGGTTGTCCCGAGTTGGGCAGCAATTGTCACTCCAGAAAGATCGCTTGAGCTTCTTATACTTGAGCTTTCTCGCACTATAACGCACTGTTCAGCGTCATAATATTTCTCGGAAAAATCAACAGCCAGCTTTCTTTCTTCAGTCACTGTCATTCCGGCAATTGCTATGTCAACTTTTGTTCCAACCGAGGCGACCAGGGAGTTAAAATCCATGTCTTGAATTTCAACTTTAAGCCCCATTTTTTCGCCGACTGCTTTGATAAATTCGATGTCAAATCCGGTTGGGGTTCCGTCTTCGCCTATATATTCAAAAGGAGGGAAACCTGCTTCTGTTCCAACGGTTAAAACGCCTTCATTAATTGTCTTAAAGTCATAGGCCCGGGCTTTCAACCCCAAAACAATGGAACCAAAAATTCCAAATATAATGAGGAATATAGTACATCGCACAAAAAATTTTTTACACATTTTCATAAAAACCCGCCTACTTTCAATATAATATACTAATGTTGTGCACAGATTCATTTTATCACAATATAGGAGATTTTGTCAAGAGCTTTAAATCAAATTGTCGAAAAAATCAAAACAAATTTAAATTTTTATGTATTTTTTATGTATATTATTACTAAATACGTGGTGATATGTTAATATGTGAAAAAATTCCACACAACACATAATGCGCAAAGAGTATTGGTGGAAAAATTTTGTTGGGTGATAATCTAATAAAATTCAAAGCGATTCAAAAAACAGAGCTTGAGTGCATATATACTTTAAATGAAGCACCCAAATTCAATTTGGTCAAAACAGATAAATATCCGGCATATTTTGCATGCTTGTTGGCCTTGACTTTTTGATTTAAAGAGTATATCATGTTTATGGGAATTTTGAAGTGGGTTGGTGCTTCGATTATTTTTTTTGATAAATGCACTATATATTGTGTATTTTTATTGCCCACATACAAATTAAGGGGGATTTTGAGTGGATATTAAAGTTATTAAAAGAGATGGAAAAATTGTTGAATTTGATGCTCAGAAAATATATGAGGCAATAATGCGCTCTATGAGCTTTGGAAGCGGAATAATCAGGGAGGATGTTGCGCGTCAAATCAGCAAGGAAATAGAAGCTGAATGTGAAAATCGTCTGGACAACATAACCATTCGTGAAATAGAAAACGCAGTTTATAGCAAATTAATCCAAAAAGGCCAGATTTTAACTGCTAAAGCATATGAAGGATATCGCGCTATCCAGGAATTTAAGCGCATATCCAACACAACTGACGACGGAATTATTGGCCTTTTAAAAGGAACAAATCACCTTGTTGCGATGGACAATTCCAATAAAAATTCAATTTTAAATTCAACCATGAGAGACCTAATTGCCGGCGAAGTTTCTAAAGACATAACCCAGCGAATACTTCTTCCAACAGCAGTTGTTCAGGCCCACCAGAACGGCATTCTCCATTTCCACGACATGGACTATTCCATGAGCCCGATGTTTAACTGTTGCTTGATCAATATTCAGGATATGCTCGATAATGGAACGGTTATTAACGGAACTTTGATTGAATCGCCCTCTTGCTTTCAAACAGCATGCAACATAATGACTCAAATCATGGCTCAGGTTGCGTCAAACCAATATGGAGGGCAAAGCGTCGACATAAAACATCTCGGCAAATATTTGCGCAGGACTAAAAATAAAGCATATCAGCACTATAAACAAAAGGGATATTCTGAGGATTTATGCCTTGAGCTTGCCGAGGATAAAATGCTGACAGAGCTGAAATCCGGCGTCCAAACAATCCAATATCAAATAAACACGCTTCAAACTTCAAACGGCCAGGCGCCTTTTGTGACGATATTTATGCATATTCAGGACGGTTTTGAATATGAAGAAGAGGTCGCTTTGATTGTTAAAGAGATTTTGAAACAGCGCTTGCAGGGGGTTAAAAATCGCCAGGGGGTTGCTGTGACGCCGCCTTTTCCGAAGCTTATATATGTTTTGGATGAAAATAATTGCTTAAATGGCGGAAAATATGACTATATAACCCGCGATTATGCGATTCCCTGCAGCGCAAAGAGAATGTATCCCGACTATATTTCTGCAAAACAGATGCGCAAAATATATGATGGCCATGTTTTCAGCTGCATGGGTTGTCGTTCATTTCTGTCGCCGTGGTATGATGAAAATGGAAATGTTAAGTTTGAAGGCAGGTTTAATGCTGGGGTTGTTTCGATAAATCTTCCGCAGGTTGCGATAATTGCAAATGGAGATGAAGACAAGTTTTGGAAGCTTTTGGATCGCCGTTTGGATCTTTGCAAAAAAGCTTTGCTTTGCCGTCATGAGATGCTTAAAGGGACAAAAGCCGCTGTTTCTCCAATTCATTGGCAGGATGGCGCGATTGCAAGACTTGAGCCTGATGAGACAATAGACAGCCTTTTAACCGGAGGATATTGCACTTTGTCTTTGGGATATATTGGAATATATGAAATGACAAAGCTTATGACCGGCCAGAGCCACACTCTCGACAAAGGCAAGGATTTTGCAATCGCTGTTATGAAGCATTTAAAACAGGTGACAACGAATTGGAAAAAAGAAACTGGGCTTGGATTTGCGCTATATGGAACGCCTGCAGAAAGTCTATGCTATCGCTTTGCAAAGATAGACAAAGAGCATTTTGGCGAGATTGAAGACGTTACGGATAAAGGATACTATACAAATTCATACCACGTCGATGTTCGTGAAGAGATTGACGCGTTCAGTAAGCTTGCTTTTGAAAGCGAGTTTCAGGAAATCAGCACGGGCGGTTGCATATCATATGTTGAAATTCCAAATATGCAGCATAATTTGGAGGCTTTGGAGGAGATGGTTCGGTTTATATATGACAACATCCAATACGCAGAATTCAACACCAAATCCGACTATTGCCATGTTTGCGGGTTTGACGGCGAGATAAAGATTAATGACGACATCAAGTGGGAATGTCCAAACTGCGGCAATACAGACACTTCTAAATTAACTGTTGTTCGAAGGACTTGTGGATATTTGGGGCTGCATTTTTGGAACGAAGGAAAAACAAGGGAAATGAAGCAGCGAGTTTTGCATTTGTGATGGAAAGTTGGCGTTTAAATGAGATATGGTCAAATCAGGAAATATGACGTTGCAAACGGGCCCGGGATCAGGACTTCGGTCTTTTTCACAGGGTGCCCGTTTAGGTGCAAAGGCTGTTTCAACGAAAAATATCAGTCTTTTAGTGGCGGAAATTTATGGACCAAATCAGAAGAAAATATATTATTTGAATATTTATCATCCAAGCATATTAGCGGCTTGTCTGTTTTGGGAGGGGAGCCGCTTGCCCAGGGTGATGAATTGCGCAATCTTTTAAAGAGCGTTAAAGAAAAAACCGGAAAGTCTGTTTGGCTTTGGTCTGGCTTTGAGTTTGAACAACTAGATTCAAACCAGTTGAAAATTCTAGAATATGTTGATGTTTTGGTTGATGGGCTTTTTGTTGTTGAAAAAAAGGATTTAAAGCTAAAGTTTCGCGGTTCATCCAATCAGCGCGTGATAGACTTGAAAAAAACCAGAAATTGTTCAAGAATAGTTATATGGGATGGCATAAAACCTGGCCGGTGAACTGTTTTTTAATGATATTGGCGAGTTGATTTCGTTATCTGGCGCGCCTGTTTTTGTTGTGTATATTTTTTCGTTTTAGGAGAGAAAAGTGATGTCGAATGCCAAGAGAATGACGCAAGGAAGCCCTTTTAGGCTCATATTATTTTTCATGATTCCATTTTTAATCGGAAACATTTTTCAGCAGCTTTATGGAATTGCTGATTCGGCAATTGTTGGGCAATTTTTGGGGGTTAATGCTTTTGCTGGGGTTAATGTTGCTTTGGTTGCTATGTTCACATTGATCAGTTTTTCGATTGGCCTTGGAGGGGGGTTCACCATCGTTTTGGCCCAAAGATTTGGCGCAAAAAGCAAAATGGGGGTCAGGAAATGTGTGACAACATCAATATATCTTGGGCTGTTTTCGTCAATTCTCATAACAATAGCCGGGATATTTTTGTCTGAATCCATTTTGATTGCCATCAACACTCCAAGTGAAATTTTTGATTTTGCGCATGAGTTTATGATTTTGTCCTGCATTGGAGTTCCGTCCTTGATCGCATATAATTTGCTGGCAGGAATATTAAAAGGAATAGGGAATAGCAAAACAGTTTTATATTATTTAATACTTGTTGTTATATTAAATGTTGGACTAGACTATTTTGGTGTTGCTATTTTGCAAATGGGGGTTGCGGGAGCTGCTTGGGCAACAACTTTGAGCCAGGTTATATCGTCGATTTTGTGTGCGATTTATATGTTTAAAAAATATGACTTTTTGCGGCCCAGGAAGAGAGATTGGAGGATAAGCCGGGCGTATATATTAAAACACATTAAAATTGCGCTTCCAATGGCCATAGAATTTTCTGTCACTTCGCTTGGGATTATGTTTTTGCAAAGTGCAGTGAATGAATGCGGAGCCGAAATAGTTGCGGGATGTTCTGCTGCGTTTAAAGTTGAAAACATATTGATTGTTTCTTTCATATCGCTTGCTTCAGCGGTTGCGACATATATTGCTCAAAATTTGGGGGCAAAAAAATATGAGCGAATCGTTAGCGGCGTTAAGGTTAATTTAGCAGTTGGAATGACTATGTGTTTTTTGTGTGCAGCTTTGATTATTGTTTTCTGGGATCAATTGGTTGGCTTGTTCATTGGCGGCGATGAATATGCAGTTCGTGATGCTGCCAGGCAGTATATTCATATCGCAATTTTTAACTATCCGATTCTTTGTTTGCTGATGACGTTTAGGGCAATAATTCAGGCTTTGGGAAAAACGATTCCCCCGATTATGTCTGGGATTTCTGAAGTGTTTGTGCGTTCGATTGGAGCCCATATTCTAGCATCTTTGTTTGGATATGTTGGCGTTTGCTGCGCAGCGGTTTTATCTTGGCATATAGCGTGTTTCATTATAATAAGTTCATATATTTTTACAATATGTAGATTAAAAAAAAGACTAACCTCAAAAAACATTATGAAAAAGTGTT
>CADBXQ010000035.1 GCA_902798675.1 Oscillospiraceae bacterium | reverse complement strand
CATTCGCTGCAATAAACAGGCCTCTCCTGCCTCGGCTGAAAAGGAACCTTTGCCTCACAGCCACACTCAGCACAAGTTGCTGTGAAAAGTTGACGCTCACCTCTTGCTTCACCCTTGCGAGCATCTCGACACGCTTTACATCTCTGGGGCTCATTTTCAAAACCCTTGTCTGCGTAGAACTCCTGCTCGCCTGCGGTGAAAACAAATTCAGCCCCGCAGTCACGACATTTTAACGTTTTATCTTCATACATTCTAAACAACCTCACTTAAAATAAAATTTGCCCAGGATGGGTTCGAACCATCACCTTTGAAAAACAACGCTCTGTCTTAAGCTATTGGGCCATCAAGTCCGTCGGCGGAAAAATCAATAATCACTATTTGTTGTTTTTTAACCCTTAACAACGCATTACCACTGCTTCAGAAAAAGCGATCAACAACCATATAATTTTCAAACAAACAAATCTGCTGTTTTTCAAAGAAACAGGCGCCAAAACTTTCTCCCAAACATAGATAAAAGCCAGCATTTAAATCAAAATCAATTAACTATATTCCAATAATTAATAAAAAATTTAAAATAAAACCACACCCACTTTCAAAGCGCCAATCAACCCAACAAAAACACACTTAAAAGCATCAACATGTATATGATAACGCAAAAAATTCTAAAAGTCAAGTGATTTTTCAATTAAAAATAAAAAAAAATAAGCAAAAATTTAAATCTAAATATGCATTTTTTAAAATACACACTATAAATTCTTTATAAATCATATATTTTAAACACTGTGGTGAATTTAATGATGAAAATTTTTATGTTTTAAATAACTATTTGTAAAATTATGCTGTCAACAATATTTGACAAAATTTTCTTGTTTTTTTACAAATGTTTCCACTATCATTTAAAAAGCAGTATAAAAATATTATATCCAAAATAAAAGCAAAGGAGCAGTAAATAAATGAAAAATTCTATTAGAACTGGAATGAACGATGTTTTAACAATGGAAGTCACAAAAAATATGCTGGCTCAAACCACAGGAAGCGCAGATATCGCTGTTTTATCGACGTCAATGCTGATAAACACAATAGAAACGCTGTGTAGCAAGATGCTTAAAGAAAATTTGCTGGATGAAAATTTAACCTCTGTTGGAGCAACAATCAACGTCAAACACATCTCCCCGACCCCCGACGGAATGAGCATAAAAGCTAAAGCAACCGTTTTGAGCGTGGATCGAAATCAGGTGATATTTAAAGCCGAAGTCTGGGATCAAAACGACCTAATATGCACAGGCATCCACAACAGAATCATAGTTGATCGAAAAGAATTTGAAAATCAGGCCAAAAATAAACTGCAAAAAATAGTTAAATAGAATCTCTTTATTTAAAATTAATTAAAAATCATGAAATTCCTTTAAAATTTTTGTGTTATTTTATTGGTATTTCATGATTTTATACTTATCCCCTAATTTTGTGTTTTTTCATCTCATCTCTCAAACGAAGTATGATTTTTTTCTCTAATCGAGATATATATGACTGCGATATGCCTATTTTATCAGCCACTTCCTTTTGTGTATATTCCTTTCCGTCAAACATTCCAAACCGCATTCTCATTATCTCACGCTCACGCTCTTCAAGTTTATCTATGAATTTAACAACAACCTCCCATTCAGCCTGGTCTTCTATGTTTTTATTCACACAATCAGTGTCTGTTCCTAAAATGTCTGACAGCAACAATTCATTTCCATCCCAATCAACTTTTAGAGGCTCATCGATAGACAGTTCGTGCTTTTTAGTTGTTGTTTTTCTTAAGTGCATCAATATTTCGTTTTCAATGCATCTAGAGGCGTAGGTTGCAAGCTTTATGTTTTTTTCAGGCGAAAATGTGTTACACGCTTTGATCAGGCCTATCGTCCCAATTGATATTAAATCTTCGATTCCAACCCCGCTAGATTCGAATTTTTTAGCTATATACACCACTAATCTTAAATTGTGGGTTATTAACATATCCTTTGCATTTACGTCATTATTTTTAAGCCTGTCAAAAATTTTCTGCTCCTCTTCTCTAGACAGCGGAGGCGGCAGTTGTATGGGGCCATTGATATAATGAATCGAGTTAATAATTTTCAAATAAACCAATAATTTACGTATTTTTTCCTTAATATACAAAAACATAATAATAATCCCCTATTATGTAAAACAACTATATTTTGTGGTAAAAACGCTGGCAAAATTGTGCATCCTGCTATTGTGTCACATGGAATTAGTCGTATAAATTTGTTATATTCAAAATTTTTGGACTCAGATATATAATTAACAGACCCACAAAAAAATTTAATCAAACTTTCAGGCAAAATTTTGAAAATAGCTGAATATTCACAAATAAAAACAGATTTTCCAGAAAACGGCTCCGTCAAACAATTTCCACTGTCATATAGCGCTTTGATTTTAGCAATTTTTTCATTAAATTGAATTTTAACTGAATATATCTTTTTATTTTCAATTCTTCGGGATATAGCAAAATTTATAAAACATGTTAAAAAATATGCTGCCAAAGTCCCTAAAATCAGAATAATTGGAGAAATAGAGACATATGTCACACCATTTTTCCAAAACATCCCCGGCGGCGAAAAAAACATCCACTTTCACTCAAAAAAAGTAAAACTGTTTTTAAAAAAATCGCTCTTGTCTTATATCCAAATGCAATTAAAACTAAACCGACTCCAATCAAAAATTTAACTAAAAACATGAGAATAGGATGCAGGCTTGGCAAAAATATTAATAACGAAGAAAAGCTGCCAAAAATTGAAGCGAAAATCAAGCGCCTCTTCCTAACATCCCTTTTCATCAAAATCGCGCTTGAAAGCAGTAAAAAATAATCAATAAAAAGGTTCAGTATCACAAGAATATCTAAATATATCATCAATATTCGATCAATCCTCCCAAATCGCAAAATAATATATAATTTTTTTAATGTTCCAAACATTTTCTCAAAACGCCCAATATTTTCTTTTCACGCCGAGAAACCTGAACTTGGGTCATTTTAAGTTGTTTTGCCGTTTCTGTTTGAGTTTTATCCAGAAAATATCTCATAACAATTAAAATTCGATCTTTATCATTTAATTTTGTTATAGCGTCTTTTATTGCAATTTTGTCGATTAATTTCAAACCATTTTCTTCACATTTAACGTCAATTTGCTTCTCACTTCCCTCTTCATAGCTACTTGTCAATGAAACTGTCGGGCTGGCCGCGCAAATCGCCTCTGTGACCTGCTCACGGGTTAAATCCAAGCTTTTTGCAAGATCATAAATTGTCGGATCTTTTCCCAATTTGAGAGCAAGCTCTTCCCTCTTTTTCAAAATTTTCATTGATAATTCTTTCAAACTCCTCGAAACTTTAACCGTTCCGCCATCCCTAAAAAGCCGCCTAATCTCCCCCAAAATCACAGGAACAGCGTATGTTGAAAATTTTATTCCTCGCGAAGCATCAAACCCGTCATATGCTTTAACTATGCCAACGCATCCCGCAGAATACAGATCGTCATATTCTATACCCTTGCCAACAAACCGCCTGGCGCATGCATGAACTAGGCCTAAATTTTTGCTAATAAATTCCTCTCGTTTAAGATTTTTGCAACTCATATGCGCTTTTTAAGAGTCTTGGTTAAAATAACCGTCGTCCCCTTTCCCTTCCTAGACCTAACCTTCAAATTGTCCATAAAACTTTGCATAACGGTGAACCCCAAGCCGCTTCTTTCGCCACTTTTGCAGGTTGTGAACATTGGCTCCATGGCCTGCTTTATGTCGTCTATCCCGCATCCCTTATCCCTTATGCGTATATATATTCGATCATCGTCCAATATTTTAGCATGTATAAATATATCACCAATTTCATTCATATATCCATGAACAATCGAATTGGTGACCGCCTCAGAAACAGCGGTTTTAATGTCCGATATTTCGTCAACTGTCGGATCTAACTGCGCAAAAAACGACGCAACTGCAATTCGTGCAAAGCTTTCATTAGATGATCTGCTGGGAATTTGCAACTTCATTTCATTTTTTATCAAAATAATCACTCCTTCTTTTTTGTTTCAGGCGCTGGATACTCGCGAGACGATCGATTCCGGCTAATTTCATAACTTTTTTAATCTGCGGCGAGGGATTGGTTATTTTCAACACCCCTCCAATATCTTTCATCAGCTTATACCTGCCCATAATCAAGCCAATCCCGGACGAATCCATAAAACTAACATTTGTGAAATCCAAAATCAAAAGCTCAGGATGCGCCCCTTCAATCCTCAAATCTATATCATTTCTGATTTTTGCAGCGCCATGATGGTCTATTTCGCCGTTTAAATAGGCAATCATATCCCCGCCCTCAAGCTCAATTTTAACGTCCACACTCATCACCCCATTCAAATTATTATAATATATCAAAAACCAATCATGATTTTTAGACGCAAAAATATGCTCTAAAACGATTATAGAGCAAAAGATTTCAAATAATTGTCAACATTTGGGATGCTGGCAAAAAAATATATTTTAGGTTATATTTGTCCCCTCCCCTCCCCTGCTCAATCAAGACTGCTTTTCCAATTATATTACCATATGTAATTAAGCCATCCTCGAATTCGTTCCCAAAAGCCATGCAAAAGCCGTTTAAAGCGCCGCCCGCTCACAACGGGCTGTAATATTAAACCCCGCTCAAGGACGAGTCAAGTTGAAAGCGTCCGTGACAAGTGGTAGTTCGGCGTCCTTGAGCTCAATTAAAATCTTGCTTTTAATTAATATAAAATATTTTGCATTTCGTCAAATTAAACAAAAAACCACTCGAAAATTTGGTGAATTTGACAATTGTGTTTTTCCCTTTTTTAGTTTACAATAAATGTTGTAAGCAAAGTAAATGTTGATGTGAAAACAATAATCTATTTTTTAAATTTATTATATTCAAGGAGGGGTTTTTATGAAAAAGCTAATTTTAAATAACTTTCAAAAGTTAATGTCGATGATGCTAACCGTGATTTTGTTTTTGTCAACAATTTCATTTGAAGTTTTTGCAGAAGATCCCAAAGTATCAATAATAATCCCAGTTTACAATACACCTGAAAATTTATTAAGAGATTGTTTAAACAGCGCTAAAAATCAAACTTTAAAGGACATTGAAATAATTTGCATTGATGATGGATCAACTAATGGAAGCGGGGAAATCCTAGATGAATATGCAAGATCTGACCCAGCAAGATTTAAAGTTATTCATCAGGAAAATGGTGGACCTTCAGTGGCTAGAAATAAAGGAATGGAGATAGCCCAAGGAGAATACATACAATTTTTGGATAGTGATGATACTATAGACCCCACTATGTCAGAAAAATGCTATAACGCATCTAAAGATTATGATGCGGATATTGTCAGGTGTTCCGTGAAATGTGAGGAAAGAGGAGGGGCACCGTTTTTTCAAGAATGTCACGTTAATAATGAGTTCAAATTTGTAAATGATACGAATAAAAATATTAATAAAGTGCTCGCTTATAATAACAATATAGCTATTTTTCTAGGTGTATATAAAAATAAATTTTTAAAAGATAACAGTTTGAGATTTTTTGATGAAGTAAAAAGCGGACAGGATCAATGTTTTAATATATTGTGTTTTTCTAAAGCGCGTAAGTTGGTATTCATTCCTGATAGACTATATACATATAGAAAAAATGATATATCGATAACTGCTCGTATATGTAAGGGAAAATTGAACCCAGGCTCCGTATGTAAAAGAACGGATGCTATTAAAGATATTTATGGATATTTTAAAAATTTCGAATATTTCGGGGATGAAAGAACAAAAGCTGAGTTTTTGCATTTAATTCTGAATCATAGATTTCTTTGTCCTGCCATAAGTGGTAACAAGCCTTTACTAGACTTCTTTCTAGATGCTGGGTTACTTCAAGATGACGTAATAAATCAATTGCCCATTAAAGAAAGAATCAGATTAAAATCTATGCTGTTGATCGCTGACTCAAAAACAAAACCAGAAAAACCCATCCCAGACGGCATATACACCATTTCAAGCAAACTTAACCCGAATATGTGCCTAGATATAAACCAATGTAGTAAAAATGACAAGGCAAATTTGCAACTGTGGCAAAAAAATGGAACAAATGCTCAAAAATTTAAAGTGCAATACAATTCCGACGGATACTACACAATAAAGGCGATTTGCTCTGGGAAATTTATTGATGTTTCAGCCTCCGGCAAGCAAAATGGGACTAATATATGGCAGTATTGTGACAATGGAACTGATGCGCAGAAGTGGTTTATTGTTCCTGATGGAGAGGGATATTATTGTCTTGTGTCTAAGTGCAATAATATGTGTATGGATGTTTATGGCGCTAAAGCAATAAATGGCGCTAATATTCATTGCTGGCCCATACACGCTGAAGATAACCAGAGATTTAAGCTTGAAAAATTCGAAGATAAACCAAGTGCAAATAAACCAAATAGGGCTCGAAAACCCAGGCCAAACAAGCTAGTTAAAATTAAGAAAAACGCAGATAAACCAAGCTCGAGCAAGCCCGGTGATTTAAAAAAATCAGCATAATTTCGACAATATATATGACTGTCGGTAAAATTAAAAATATATATTTTGAAGTAGGAGTGGCGCGCAAAAAAACGCTACTCCTGCTTTTTATTGCAAAATTTTTGGAAATTAGAAGTTTAATATTACAGGCAGTTGTGAGGGGACAGCCCTCAAGGACATTAGCCTACCACTTGTCACGAATGCTTTCAACTGGACTTGTCCTTGAGCAAGGTTGAATTGCATGGTCGATGGTCTCATGGCAGCGCTCAAGTGGCTTCCTACATGGCTTTTTGGGGACGAATTCGAGGACTGTTTGAAAGAGACGGTTTTTTTAGCAAAGAGTCGGATATTTTAAGGAGGGGGATTGAGGGGACAAATATAACCCAAATCTAAATACAAAATGTGATATTTTATTGTTGCCAAACTAATTTTAACACGTTATGTTATGAATTCGAACAAAAAAATAATTTTTTTTAAATTTCTCTTGACATTGAAATTTGTTTGTGATATAATTGGGAAAGCGCTTGGGAGTATAGCTCAGCTGGTTAGAGTGCTTGCTTGACATGCAAGAGGTCACTGGTTCAAGTCCAGTTATTCCCACCATATCCCGAGTTTTTCTGGAAATTTTTTAATTTTTTTGTTGACAAATTGGTTTTGAACTGGTATAATCCTATTGTGGTTTTGGGGAAAGATGTCCGAGTGGTTTAAGGAGCCGGTCTTGAAAACCGGTGATCCCGCAAGGGACCGTGGGTTCGAATCCCACTCTTTCCGCCATTTTTGAAGATATTGTTTTTCGCTATGGAGGAGTACTCAAGTTGGTGAAGAGGCGCCCCTGCTAAGGGTGTAGGTCGGGAAACCGGCGCGAGGGTTCGAATCCCTCCTCCTCCGCCATAGTCTTCATTTGTGGTATGTTTTTCTGCTTTGAATTGTAAATGCTCTATAGATCTGTTCCAGGAGGATGACTCTTGCTAGCTGATGCGGAAATGTTAGGGGGGACATGGACAGTTTGAAATTTGAGGCTTGTTTAACCTTTTGCGAAAGCCCGTGTGAACCTCCAATGATCAGCGTTATGTTGCTGATGCCGCCCGTGAGGAGTTTTTGTGATTTTTTTGCCAGTTCCTCTGATGACATGAGCTCCCCCTCGATGCAGAGAGCTATTTTGAATGATGTTTTATTGAGTTTTTTAAGTATGCGGTTGCCTTCTTCTTGGATGATTTTTTTGATTTGGGATGGGTTTGCGCCGTCGCATCTATATTCTGGGATTTGCGTTATTTTGATCCTGCAAAAAGGCGTGAGGCGTTTGATATATTCATCACACGCCTGGTTTAGGTGTTTTTCTTTCAACTTTCCAATGCAAAGTATTTCTATTTTAACCATAATCTTCAGACCTCATATATTTTGTCGGGGTTTCTGACCGGGGCAATGTTTAAAAGCATTTGGCGGTCATGTTTTGATTTAAAAAAAGCCGGGTAGGTGGCATGTTGAAAGCTTTTTGAGCCTGTTCCAGCCAGTTACTGGGAGTTTTGTTTGAGTCTATTTCACATAGTTTCGAGCTCAAGATTGATTTTATTCCAATTGGCGAGATATTGGCGTTTTTTAGGTATGTAAATAGGCTTCTTATGCCAAAACCCGCGTCAACCAATATGCCGCCTCTCTTGTCTGATATATATAACTATTTCGAAAAAACATATGAGCTGTCAACTTTTTTTAGCTAAAGCGCTTGGGGAAAATCCATGCTGTCGCTGAGGCCAACTCTTTTAATTTGAGCGCCCAAAGACTTTAATTTGTTAACTATATTTCCATATCCGCGTTCGATGAATTGTATATTTTCGATTTCGGTTGTCCCTTTTGCGGCCAGGGCAGCGATTATCATGGCGGCTCCAGCTCGCAGGTCGGTTGCAGCAACCGGAGCTCCGGTAAGATGACCCATTCCTTCAACAACAGCAACCTTCCCGTCAACAGATATATTCGCTCCCATACGACACAGTTCGTCAACATATTTAAATCTGCTGTCCCAAATGCCTTCGGTGACGATGCTAGTCCCTTTTGCGAGAGTCAGCAAAGCTGTGATCTGCGGCTGCATATCGGTTGGAAAGCCAGGATGCGGCTGGGTTGTCACATTAACTTTGTTTAAAGGCCCGTCTCGCCGAACCCGCAAGCTATCGTCATATTCTTGAATTTCAACGCCCATGCTTTTCATTTTGTTTATTATGGACTCTAGATGTTTAGGCGTGATGTTTTTTATTAGGACATCGCCACAGGTTGCAGCAGCCATAGCCATATATGTTCCAGCTTCGATTTGATCTGGAATTATTGAATAGTTGGAGTGTGAAAAATTTTTGGTCCCTTTGATTTTTATAACGCTCGTTCCTGCTCCCATTATGTTTGCGCCGATTGAATTTAAAAAATTTGCCAAATCAACAATATGCGGCTCGCGGGCAGCATTTTCAATAACAGTCAAGCCATCAGCGCTTGTTGCTGCGAGAAGGATGTTTATCGTTGCGCCAACCGAAACCACGTCAAAATATATGTTTGTTCCGGTTAGATTGTTGGAGGTGACTTTAATCATACCGCCGTCGATTTCGTGGGTTGCGCCCAACAAGTCAAAGCCTTTGAGGTGAAGGTTAATTGGGCGAACTCCGAAGTTGCAGCCCCCAGGCATGGCCACATTAGCCGCTCCAAACCTGGCAAGCAAGGCTCCCAGAAAGTAGTATGAAGCTCGCATGCGTTTTGCAAGGTCATATGGAACTGTTGGGTTGGTTATCGCTGTTGTGTCTATTTCAAAGGAATGTTTATTTATGAGCTTTATTCTGGCGCCCATTTGTTTTAAAATTTCAAAACAAATAGCAACATCGCTAATATCTGGTAAATTGTTGATGACGCAAGGACCAGTTGCCAAAAGCGTTGCGGGAATGATCGCAACTGCAGCATTTTTAGCGCCATTTATATTTATTTCACCATTTAATTTTATTCCGCCATTAATCACAAATTTTTCCAAAACCAATTTCCTCCACTAACAAATTATATACATATTTTAAATTAAAATAGTTGTCAATAATAATTCAAAAGCAAAACATCAATATATATAGTTTGCGCAAAAAAGTTGACTGATATTTAAGCAAAATAACATTAGTGCTCAAAAACCTACTGGGATATTATATCATTTTTAATTCACCAAGTCTAGTAATTTCGCAAATAAATTTTAAATTTTTTATTTTTTAATTGATTTAATAAAAGATATGCTTTAAAGCGCCATATTAAGGGAGTTTTTTGATTATTTTTATCAACGTGGGTTTGCCAGTGAAGAGGGGCGCATTTTGAAAATATACAATTTGTATTTTGGATTTGGGTTATATTTGTCCCCTCCCCCTCCCTGCTTAAAAAATCCGACTCTTTGCTCAAAAACCCAACAAATTAAGCCATCCTCGAATTCGTCCCCAAAAACCATGCAA
>CADBXQ010000034.1 GCA_902798675.1 Oscillospiraceae bacterium | reverse complement strand
CTTTGTCGCCGTGCATCTCAATAATTTCCCCGATCAGGCCCAATTTTCCAACTCTGACTATGTCAAAAAGGTTGGTGTTTTTCATATTTGTGGCCACAATTAGTGGTCCTGATACTTTGACTATAGTACCCTTAGTTTGAGTCATGTTTAATCCTCCGAATCATTTATAAAAATATCGCTACCTGTGGCTTTTTTAACATTGATAGATAATATTTCGCTTGCAAAACTTTGGCCTTTTTTTGGAAACAAGTCGGGTATTGACGTTATGGCGGGCGTTGCGGAGTGTTTATATTTTGAGATGGCGTTTGGAATTTTCTTAATTATTGATTCTGTGACAAATATTATCGCAAATTTTTGACTCGCTAGCCTATCTATTAATTTTTGGGCTTGGGCCTCATCCTCAACAACAAACGCATCCAACCCGCACATCGCAAATGCCTTGATGTTATCGTCAATTCCAATAATAGCAATTCTGTGCATCAGCATATTCCTTTCATGAATCTATTGTTGATTTTTTGCCCAAAGCAAATTCAGCGCAATCAGCTTTAAAGCAATGTGTTCCTGCCGCAAAGTTTCGATATATGAAACAATTGGCGCAAAACCAAAAGCAGCAGACCTGGAAACTTCTCCGAACTGATTTATTTTTTCATTCAATAATTTTTCAATTAATAAATAATTTTCAGAAACATCATTAAATGCATTGCAAATATTTAGCTTTTCAAGCAAAGCACATATTTCTTCAAGCCCTTCTTCTGTTGCTTTTAAAACCCGATCCAGTTCAATATATCCGCCATAAATCAAAAAATCACCTAAATCTTTTAAATTTAATTTGAATTTCAAATATCTAAATGCTATTGATATATTTTTCAAAGTTATCTCCAATTTAGTTCTTTCTGATAAAAAAACATCCTTTTTTGACAATTTTAGCATAGCTTCATATAAATTTTTGTCAATATTGCTTTCAACTTTTTTTGAATTTAAAGTTTTAGACATGATTTCAAAAGCTTCAATCGATATTTTTTTGAAAAAATCAGGCATTTTATCAAATTTTTTAGATTTTATGCATCCTTCCATTAGATCAGGATCAACTGAAAACGGGCGTGATATGAGATTTTTCCAAGGATTGTTTGAGAAAACGGACTTTAAAACGGCCTTATAATTTGAAACGTCATTTTTTAGCCATAACCACTCAAACGGAGCGCCAAAAGGACAGGATTTTTGTATATCTTCACAAATATTTATAAAATGCAACTGAAGTTGTTTGTCTAAAATTTTCAAATCCTGACAAATTTCAATGGGATAACCTAGATTTTGCAACCGACTTGAAAAATCTTCAATATTGTTGCATTGTTTGAGGCTGTTTAGGGCTGTTTCATTTAAAAGATGCGTTTCCAGCGCGCGAACATAGCCAACCGCAAAAGCATACGACGTTTTTTTCATTTCACATCTCTCCCAGGTCAAGAACATTTAAAGCGACAGATTTTAGAAAGTCCTGATTGTCGGCAAAAACAGACTCCAAGCTCAAATCTATTACAGATTTAGACGACACAATTTTAAAACCATAGTCGAATATATCAGAACATCTGCAATTTATCTGACTGGCATTTTTTAAATTCAACTCTTTCAAAAAATTTCCAGGCCGCCTTTTAAAATCCTTGGCTCCAACAACCAACTCAAATTTTTCACTAGGCGCATTTTTTATAATCAATTTCGAAAAAAAACCAAAATATTCTGATTCATCCATGCTTGATAAATAATTCGCCGACATATCTAAAACTTTATTGATTAATTCGTGTTTTTTCCTCAATATAGTTTTATTTTCGAATATGCTGTTTGCGGTTTTTGTTTGTGAAATAATTTGCTCTTTTTTTTGCGCAATTCTCTTTTCATTTTCTTCAATCTCTTTTTTTGCGCATTTCTCCGCCTCGGATATAATATTTTTGCACTTAATGTCATTTTCTTCTTTGAGCTTAATTATTTTTTCATTAGTGTCTTTTTCGATAATTTGTATTATATTTTCAAGAGCGTCCATTTATATCACACTCCTTTTGTTATTTTATATTGATCACCATCAAAAAGGAAACGATGAATGCTAAAAGCGCGTATAGCTCAACAAGCGAGGCTGAAACGATTGCTTTTGAGCTTTCAGCGGGCTTTTTAGCGATAATGTTAACGCCTGAAGAACAAACTCTTCCCTGAGCCATGGCTGAGAACAGGCCGCCAATTGCGATCGGAAGACACGCCGCCAAATATAAAAGACCTGTTGCGATGTCGGTTGGCATCTTTCCTCCGAGAATGCCCGTGTTTAAAAGAACCATAACAGCAACGATAAAGCCATATAACCCTTGAGTTCCTGGAAGAAGCTGCAAAACCAGCAATTTTCCAAACTTGCTCGGATCATCAACAACAACCCCAGTTGCAGATTCGCTCGCAAGCCCAACCCCTTTGGCTGATCCGATTCCAGCAAAGGCAACCGCAATTGCAGCTCCTAGTAAAGCAAAAAATAATGACATAATACATTCCTCCATGTAATTTTATTTTACTTTGTTAAAAAATTTTATATATTTTGTATGCATACCAAAAGGAGTGAACTTTTTCCCACCTCCATCATAGAATTTACTGAAAAATTCTACATATTGTAATCTGTTGGTGTGAACATATGCGCCTAATATATTGATGCCAAAATTCATGGCATGACCCAAAACGGAAACAACAACAAATATGAAAAAGCCGAGTATGCCGCCGCCCGCCATGCTTCCCAGTATATTTATCACGTTGGCGATGACTCCAGTTGCAATTCCCAAAGCCATGAGCCTTGAATATGATAAAGCGTCACTGATATATGACGTTATGTCATAAAGGCTGATTATTCCGCCTAAAATTCTCATAATTCCTTTATTTTTGTATCCACCGAGCGTGATGACTAATAATACTCCCAGTATTGACATGCAAACTCCAATGGTGGATATAAAATCTATGTTTGCAAGAGTCCCAATCGAAAAAATTCCAATGCCGATCAAAATCAACATCCAATTCAAAACCGTTGCGATCGCTTCCATAAATTTTCGACGTCTAAACAAAGTGTAGAATTTTATTGACAAGCCAACCACTATTTGAATCAAGCCGAGGATAATGCTAAAAATCAAGAGCGTCAGGGGCTCGGTGACTGTGTTGATCCATAAGGGAGCCAGAGAAAAGTTAGAGCCAAAAAAGACCGAAGCAACAGTGTCTATTGCGTTTCCAAAGAAGCTTCCATACATAAACCCCCAAAAGGTTGTTGACACGCCACAGAAGAAGAACATCCTGAACAAATTTTTTTTACTTTGTTCAAATTTTCTAAAAAACGCCAGCCATCCGCACACAATCGCCAAAACAAGACCATATCCCGCGTCGGAGAACATCATGCCGAAAAAAACATAATAAAACAAGGCCATGACCGGGTTTGGATCCACGTCGTAATATGATGGCATTGAATATGTCTCGGTTATATTTTCAACTGGAGCTGAAAAAAAATTATTTGAAAAATCAACCGGAGAATTTTCGTCAGGTTCTGATATTTCTATATATGCACCAAATTTTTTGGCAAGTTTGTTTTTTATTATATTTTCAAACTTTGGATTTAAAAAGCCCTCGAGGACGAATGTGTGGTCCGTTAAACCCAGCTTGCATATGGTTTCATATTTTTCCTTTCTGAGCCGTAAATAATCAGAAAAACGTTTAATATTTTCACACTCAGACCACATATTTTTAATTTTTTCTTCATATTTAAAAATTTTATGATTTAAATCTTTAATTTTTCTTTTATTTTCACTGTCTTTATCTTCAGGAGTTTTTTCTGTTGAGGCAAAGGGAGGCTGGGAAAAGCCAATGTCAGTTAAAATTTTTTGAATTTTTTCTGATATTACACTGGGTATTATGAGAAAGATTGTCGTTTGCAGTTTGTTTGCATCTAGTATTTCAAAATATACATCACAGCCAAGTTTCTCGCAAAGCGTTTCCTCGCTCCAAAAATTAGGAAGACTTCCAACCAAAATGTGCGTGTGTTTGGTGTCTGTAATATCAACCGGCAGGTCTAAGTTCAAATAGTAATATAAAAGCAAAGATTCATTTTCCAGTTGGCTAATTTCATTTCGAAATTTTTCAATCTCTGTCGCTAAATTTGAAATATATCTGACTTTTTTGTATAAAGTCTCTGATTTTGCAATGTTTAAATTTAATTCACGCATCACTTCAAATTGTGTTGATTCAAAAAATCCACCTTTTTGATGCGAATATTTCTCAATAACCTGGATTGCTTGGTCGGATTCTTCAATCATCGAATCTATTGTGGATATGGTCTTTTGCGGGTTTATTTTTTTTAGCTGAACATTTTCTTCAACCTGCGCGCATTCTAGTTTTTGAAGCGCCTCGAGAATTTGCTTTCGTTTTTCTAAAACACCAACCAGAAAAAAAGGTTTCATTCTCAAAACCGCCATTTCAAACCTCCTTACATAGTCTTTTAGCTAAACGCTTTGAATCAATTGACCAACAACAGCGTCAACAGCTTTTTTTGAATTTAAATTAAATTTTTCTTCAAGTTCCAAACATTTAGAATTAACCCATTTTTCAAAGTTTTGTTTTGATTTTTTAGATTCTTCAAGATATATATTAACTTTTTCATCATAATCTCGCTTATTTTTCTTTATTTGGTCATTTAATACATTTTGAGCAAACAATTTAGCATTTTGGATTTCACTCTCAAATTCTCTCCGAGATTTTTTGATAGATTCCAAAGCTTTATTTTCTGCTTGAATAATCTTCAAAAGAGCTTCTTTTGCCATTATATTTCATCCTCCCAAGCTTAACTTATATCCGCAATCAACGAAAAAACATCCACCGACAAATTTCATTATATCACAACGAAACAAAAAAGTCTATAAAAAATTTAAAATTTGACAAAACAATTTTTATGGTGTATAATGTCCTAGTTGGCTGCAAAAATTTTGAATGTTTTTTGATACTTTAATAAAAACATGCATTTTGTGTGGTATGGTGAATAGTTGACTTTATTAATATTTATTCAGCTTATCACACATATATTTTAGTGAAAGGTGGAATATTTAAATGTTTAATAATTTTAATGACGACTCTTTAAATCATGGAACATATAATGTCAATTCATACAAAAGAAATTTCAATCGCAGCAGTTTTGTTAACCCTGGCAGCTCAAACGGGTCAAGTGGCGCTGGCAAGCCGCCAAAAATGGAAAGCTTTGTCATTTTGGTTGTTGTTATTGGAATTTGTTGCGCAATACTTGGAGGAATATTTGGCTCTATAATAACAAATGGTTTATTCGCTTCAAACTCCAAAAGCCGCGTCCTTTCGTATAATCCCGACCTCAAAATAGACGATTCGTATAAATCCAACGTTGAAGCAATTGCAGACAAATGTTTGCCGTCGGTTGTTGGGATAAGGATAAAAGACAAAACAAGCAAATCTTCACGATATTCTTGGTGGGAAACGCCTGAAAGCTCGGATTCTTCTGATGCTGCGGAGGGTTCAGGGGTAATATATCGCTCAGATGGCTATATTGTCACTAACTATCACGTTGTTGAGAGCGCTCTTTTAAGTTCTGGAGCTTCAATAGAAGTTTTTCTCTATTCAGACTTGAAAAATCCAAGGTCAGCCAGCATTATCGGATATGACGCGGAAGCAGACATTGCAGTCATAAAAATCGATGAACAAAATTTAAATCCAATAGAATTTGCAGATTCGGATGCTTTGCGGCCTGGCCAATCTGCAGTTGTCATAGGAAACCCTGCTGGGATAGATTTTGCTGGGTCTTTGAGCCAAGGAATAGTTAGCGGCCTGGATCGAAAGATCAAAATGGACAACGGCGCTGAGATGCATTTGATTCAGACTGATGCTGCGGTCAATCCTGGAAATTCTGGCGGTGTGATGGTTGACGGAACGGGAAAAGCAATTGGAATAGTCAATTCTAAGCTTTCAAGCGTTCAGATTGAGGGAATGGGATTTGCCATACCTATAAATTGCGTTAAAACGATTGCGGATCGCTCGATTTCGAATGAAGGTAAACCACGGCCTGTTTTGGGGATAAAGATGGACAACAGATTTGACTCCGGAAAATCCAATCTTTTGAGCAAAATGAGGCTTCCTGCTGGAGTTGTTGTCAACAGCGTTAACGAAGGCTCTGTTGCGGCTGAGGCGTTATAGCGGCGAAACAATAACAATTGAAGTCACTCTAAAAGACGCAAAATCCTAAAATATATGTCACACGTTTAGTAATAACCGTGTGACACTATTTTTTATGGGTTAAGTCAGCTAAATTCCAGCGCTTTTTTTCCGATGTCTTTGCGAAACCAAGAGCCCTGGAATCGGATTTTATACGCTGCGTCATATGCAAGGTCTATCGCTTCTTCTAAGCTGTCAGCGGTTGTTGATATGCCAAGAACTCGCCCGCCAGACGTTTTGAATTGACCATTTTCAAGGGTGGTTCCAGCGTGATATATTTTAGCGCCATTTAACTGGCCATTTTCATCAAGTCCGCTGATTAAAAACCCTTTTGAATATGACTTTGGATATCCTTGCGAAGCTATTATAACACACGCTGAGTGTTTTTTTGAAAATCTAACCTCAACATCCTCAAGTCGTTTGATTTTGATCGCTTGCATGATTTCCAGCAAATCGGTTTCAAGAAGCGGCAGGACAGCTTGAGTTTCAGGGTCGCCAAATCGACAGTTATATTCAATCACTTTTGGGCCGTTTGGGGTCAGCATCAAGCCAAAATATAAACATCCACTGAACGCGCAACCCTCGCTTTCCATGGCTTTTATTGTTGGAATAAATATTTTTTCCATACATTCCTTCGCAACTTCCGCGCTATATGCAGGGTTTGGAGCGATTGCGCCCATTCCTCCTGTGTTTGGGCCGATGTCGGAGTCGAAAGCGCGTTTGTGGTCCATCGAAGAGAGCATAGGTTTGATGGTTTTTCCATCTGTTAGGCACAAAACCGATATTTCCGGGCCAGTTAAAAACTCTTCAATAACAATTTTTTTCCCGCTTGAACCGAATTTTTGATTTAAAATCATGTCCGAGACAGCCTGCGAAGCTTTTTCGAAATCATCCGCAATAATAACCCCTTTCCCCAGAGCGAGGCCATCTGCTTTGATAACGGCCGGATATTTTTTTTGATGTTTCAAGTATTCTATTGCTGTTTTTGCGTCGTCAAAGGCTTGATAGGCCGCTGTGGGGATGTTATATTTCTCCATCAATTTTTTTGCAAAGATTTTGCTGGATTCAATTTGAGCAGCTTTTTTAGTTGGCCCAAAGCAAGGGATCCCTCCAGATTCCAAAAAATCAACCATTCCTTCAGCCAAAGGATTATCCGGAGCAACAACAGCAAAATCTATTCTTTCATTTTTTGCAAAGCGCCGCATTTTTTCCTTATCCATCTCGTCTATTGGGACATTTATCGCATCACACGATATGCCGCCATTTCCAGGAGCGCAATATATTTTTTCAACTCGGGGTGATTTTTTTAGAGCGCATATTATAGCATGCTCCCTGCCGCCTCGGCCAATAACCAATATTTTCATAAACTAAACCCACCTTTTAAGTAATTATTTTTCACGCATTTAGTGGTGAAATAAGCGAGAATTTGTAAATGCCATAACCATCGAATATTTATCACATGCCCTAATAACGTCTTCATCCCTGATCGAGCCCCCTGGCTGACAGACATATTTAACGCCGGATTTCACAGCTCTTTTTATATTATCATCAAACGGAAAGAAAGCGTCCGACCCCAGGCAGACGTCTGATTGTTTCAAAATCCAGGATTTTTTTTCAAAATCAGTTAAAATTTCAGGCTCAGACGAAAATAGTTTGTTCCAGTCACCTTTTTTAGAAAAGTCAAAATCATGTTCGGATAAATAAACGTCTATGGCGTTGTCTCTTTGAGCCCTTGTGACGCCCTCTAAAAACGGAAGATTGAGGACTTTTGGGTACTGCCGAAGCCAGAATATATCCGCTTTGTTCCCTGCTAAACGTGTGCAATGTATGCGGGATTGCTGTCCTGCTCCGATGCCAATGGCCATCCCGTCTTTAACATAACAAACCGAGTTGGATTGCGTATATTTAAGGGTGATCATCGAAATGATTAGGTCCAGTTTGGCTCCTTCCGGAATATCTTGACGCACAGTGACGATATTTTTTAGAGAGTCGGTTGTTATTTTCAAATTATTCCTTTTTTGTTCAAAAGTTATGCCAAAAACTTCTTTGGATTCTATGGGATCAGGAATATATGACTTGTCTATTTTAATTATGTTATATTTGCCATTTTTCTTGGTTTTTAATATATTTAACGCTTGTTCATCATATCCCGGGGCAATTATTCCGTCTGAAACCTCCCTTTTGAGCAAAGTTGCAGTTTGAACATCACACACATCGGACAGAGCCACCCAATCCCCATATGAAGACATCCTGTCCGCTCCTCTTGCTTTGGCGTATGCTATAGCTATTTTCGAATCCAAGTTTAAATCTTCAACATAGCAAACTTTTTGCAGCACCTTTGACATAGGAGTTCCAATTGCAGCGCCCGCCGGACTAACATGCTTGAATGAAGTCGCAGCTGGAAAATTTGTCGCTTGTTTTAGCTCAAAAACCAACTGCCAACCGTTCAAAGCGTCCAAAAGGTTTATATAACCCGGATTTCCGTTTAAAATTTGAATCGGAAGATCCTGAGAGCCTTTCATATAAACCCTGGCTGGCGCTTGATTTGGATTGCATCCATATTTTAGTTTAAATTCTTTCACGATTTCTCTGCTCCTTTTTGCTGATTTTTATTTATTATTCGCGTTTTGGTTTCTCCAGTTTTTATGTTGATAAAACGTGAAAATAGACTAATTTTGTTGTCATCATTCATGGATTTCCATATATTATCACTAAAATTTTCTATATTTCCGGATATTTTCACTAAATGCGGTTCGCCGCAAAAACTTGGAAGGGGATTTTGGTCGCGCATGTAGGTGTGGATAAAGTGGCCCTGGCCAGGCGTTGGCTCAGGATATTCATAGAAAAATCTTTGAGTTGAATTTCCTTCTTGGTTTAAAGATTTTATTATTGATAGCTTATATTCGGCTGTTTTATTAAATATTTCAACAATTCCTGAAATTCTTGGAGTGAAATTTGGCGCGTCGGGCTCAAAAGTCCTTGTTCTGAGGGCTTGCTCAAAACCTTTTCCATCCTGCAAAGCGTCAAAAATTGTTTGAGTTTGGTCTCCATTTGTAACTATAGTTTTTTTGTCCAAAACCTTAACCGGCATGTATATGATCAAGCTGGGGTCTTTCAATCGATTTTCTTCGAAAGCTTTCGTTTTAACATCATCACCGTCTAAAATAAATATCCTGTTTCGAGAATTTTCGCTTCTTCCCATTATAAAGTAGACAATGACAGCGTTCTCGCCTTTTTCGTCCAAACCGATTATTATCCCACGACCTGGGTAGCTGTTTTTTTCGAGAATTTCATTTGCATTTTCCATTTTATACCTCTATATATGTAATATTATTTTTTATTTTAATTTTTTCAGAACAAATTAACGAAACAACTTCCGGCAAAATAACCCACTCAGCTTCTTGCATAACCCTCTTTTGAAGTGACCTTGGAGTGTCGTCTGGACGGACAGCGACGCATTTTTGCATTATTATCGGCCCGCCATCAGCAACTTCATTGACAAAATGGACTGTTGCTCCCGCCAGCTTAACTCCCCGTTTCAATGCGGCTTCGTGGACGCGCAGGCCATAAAAACCTTTTCCGCAAAATGCCGGGATGAGCGAGGGATGAACATTGATCATTTTATTTTTGAAATATCGAGTCACTTCAGCCTCCAAAATACACATAAACCCTGCTAAAACAACAAGATCCGGGTTTTCTTCTTTCAATACTTCCAGTAATTTTTTGTTAAAATCACGCGAGTTTTGGAAACTCTGTCGATCAACTGTTTTTGTTTTAATGTTTGCAAGCTTTGCTCGCTGCAGTGCGTATGCATTTGGATTTGAAGACAAAACAAGAGAAATTTTTCCATCTTTAATCGTATTATTTTCACACGCCCCGATTAGTGCTGCCAAATTTGTCCCCGAGCCCGAAACTAAAACTGCTATTTTTTTCAAAATATACCCCCAATTAGTAAATAATTCAATAAAAACCAAAAAGAGTCAAATTATTTCAACACCCTTTTCCCCCCGCTGAAGCTCTCCTGCAACATATGCGTCCACTTGGTTTGCCTTTAAAATTTCAATAGCTTTGTCGGCTTCATCTCTCGAAACGGCGCACATCATGCCAACTCCCATGTTAAATGTGCTAAACATGTCTTTTTTGGAAATTTTCCCTTTGTCCATTATTAATTCGAAAATGCGAGGAATTTTTAAGCCGGAACTAAATATTTTGGCGCAAAGATTTTCAGACAAGCTTCGAGGTATATTTTCATAAAATCCGCCGCCGGTGATGTGGCAAACAGATTTAACGTTTACTTTTTCCAAAAGAGCCAAAACCGGCCCAACGTATATCCTTGTCGGCTTGAGGAGGGTTTCGCCCAAACTTTTTGCCAAAACTCCAAAATCGCTCTCAAGGTCTGAATTTTCAACGTCAAAAACCTTCCGAACCAGCGAAAAACCGTTTGAATGGACCCCAGAAGAGGGCAAAGCAATCAAAACATCTCCAGGTTGTTGAGATTTTTTCGAAATAATCTTGTTTTTATCAACCACTCCAACCGCAAAGCCAGCCAAATCATAGTCGTTTTCATACATAAGTCCGGGGTGCTCCGCTGTTTCTCCCCCAATCAAAGCCGCGCCCGCTTGGACGCATCCTTCAGCAATTCCTGAAACGATTTCAGCAATTTTTTCGGGATAATTCTTGCCGCACGCTATATAGTCGAGGAAAAATAGAGGTTTTGCTCCGCTGCATATAATGTCATTTACACACATCGCAACGCAGTCTATACCAATTGTATTATGTTTGTTTAAAATCATCGCGATTTTTATTTTGGTTCCAACCCCGTCTGTTCCCGAAACAAAAACCGGGTTTGAAATTTTTGACAGGTCTGGAGCAAACATTCCGCCAAATCCGCCAATTTCGCCAACAGCACCAGGCGTTTTTGTTTTTAATATATATTTTTTGATCAGCTCAACAGACCGATAGCCAGCATATATATCAACCCCTGCTTCTTTATAGCTGTTTTCATAATCTTTCATTTTTTCACCTTTCGTGTTAATGTGATTTAAATATTACTAAGCGTATTTTTAAATCCCCACCCGTCAGATTGTTATTTTTTGTTCAAATTTATTTTTGCTTGTCTCTTTCGGAGGCGGGCAGGGATATTTCCCATCAAAACAACCAGCGCAAAAGTCTGTTTGGTTTGAATCTGCAATTTTTTTGACGCTTTCAACGCTTAAATACCCCAAGCTGTCAACGCCTATGTGGGCTGCAATTTCATCAATTGACATTTTGCAGGCGATCAAATTGTCGCGGCTGTCTATGTCGGTTCCAAAATAGCACGGATTTTTAAATGGGGGGCTCGAAACTCGCATATGCACCTCTTTTGCGCCCGCTTCTCTAAGTATTTTAACAATGCGCTTGCTGGTTGTCCCTCGAACAATAGAGTCGTCAACCATAACAACTCTTTTTCCATTAACTGTTGATTTTATTGCATTTAGTTTGATTTTAACAACATTTTCTCTCATATTTTGCGTTGGTTGAATAAAACTTCGCCCGATATATTTATTTTTGACGAAACCGTCGCAATAAGGAATGTTGCTTTGACTTGCAAACCCCCGAGCCGCAATGATTCCAGAATCCGGAACCCCAATGACAACATCAGCTTTTGCAGGATGTTCCAGAGCGAGAAATTTCCCAGCCTTAAACCGCGCTTCATACACGCTTGCGCCGTCTATAGTGCTGTCTGGCCTTGCAAAATACACAAACTCAAAAACGCAAAATTTCCCACGTTTTTCCCCACACAACGAAACGTCTGAGCGCAGATCCCCTTGGTCGACAATTATTATCTCACCAGGTTTAACATCCCTGACAAATTCCCCTCCTATTGTTGAAAATGCGCAATTTTCCGACGCAAACAGCACTGATCCATCGTCTTTTTTCCCCATACATAGCGGGCGAAATCCGATTGGATCACGAGCAGCAATCAATTTTTGAGCAGACATAACAACCATGCTAAAAGAGCCTTTTAAAATTTTCATTGTTTCTTTAACAGCGTCTTCTATGCAGGATGTTTTGAGCCTGTTTGAGGTTATCGCATATGCTATCACCTCTGTGTCGCTGGTTCCGTAAAAAATCGCGCCTTCCAATTCAAATTTTTTCCTGAGTTCGGATGAGTTGGTTATATTGCCATTATGCGCAATAGCCAGAGGCCCTTTTATGTGTTGGATGCAAAGAGGCTGGGCGTTGGAGAGGTTCAAAACTCCGGATGTTGAATATCTGACGTGGCCGATCGCCATATGTCCTTCCCCAAGCGCTTGAATTTTTTGCTCTGTGAAGACTTCGGAAACAAGTCCAATGCCGCGGTAATGGGAAATAACCCCCCGATCATTCACAGCTATTCCGCAGCTTTCCTGGCCTCTGTGCTGCAATGCGTATAGCGCAAAATATGAGCTTCTTGCGGGATCTAGCGATTTTTTAGGAGACCATATCCCAAATACTCCACACTCTTCGTGTATGCAATTATTCATAATATTTTCTATCCTTTATATATAATTTTATTTACCAATAATTCTTTTTAACATTTCAAAATATGCTTCCTTTTCGCCGCCCAAATCCCGTCTAAAACGATCTTTATCCAACTTTTCATGTGTGTGTATGTCCCAAAAGCGGCATGTGTCTGGGGATATTTCGTCTGCTAAAATAATTTTTCCGTCAGGCGTTTTTCCAAATTCAAGCTTAAAATCAACAAGTTCAACGTCAAATTTCAGAAGATATTCTCTTAAAAGCGAGTTGATTTTGAAAGCATATTTTTCAATCGTTTCAACTTCAAGTTGAGTTGCAAGCCCAATAGACAATATGTGGTATGTGTTGATAAGTGGGTCGCCCAAATCGTCGTTTTTCAGGGAAAATTCCAGGGAGGGCTTTTTAAGTTTTGTCCCTTCTTCAACGCCATATTTTTTTGAAAATGAGCCTGCTGCAAGATTTCTGACAATAACTTCAAGTGGGATTATTTTGACTTTTTTAACCAAAGTTTCATTTTTTGAAATTTCGTCAACAAAATGCGTTGGTATATCATTTTTTTCGAGCATTTGCATAAAATGATTTGTCAGTTGGTTATTTATTGCTCCTTTCCCTGAAATCCTTCCCTTTTTTTCTCCATTAAAAGCTGTTGCGTCATCTTTATATGAAACGATCAAACAGTTTGGATCACTTGTTTCATAGACTTCTTTCGCCTTGCCTTCATATAATTTATTTAACTTTTCCATGATTTTCCTCCAAAAGAGATATATTTTTGTTTTTTTCAATTATTTTATCTTGCATTGATTTTTTCATTTGAACCAATTTTGAACTGATTGCTTCATCGTATACGCCTAAAATCTGCGCTGCCAAGATAGCGG
>CADBXQ010000033.1 GCA_902798675.1 Oscillospiraceae bacterium | reverse complement strand
ATGCTTGTAAAGCTTCTGATTAATCCAAACCATTTTATGTTTTTGCATAACTAGCATAAAATTGAACATATCATCCTCGCCAAATCCGACCATGCCCTTAAGTCTTATATTATAACGATCTAAATAACTTTTCTTATGTATGCCGTTCCATAAAAAACAATAATTTCTTCCCCCAAAAAATTTAAATCTTGGCATAATGCCGCGAAAATCTTTAGCATCTATCCAACTAACTTCGTCACTTAAATCACTTAAGGAAGAAAAGTTACATTTTACAATATCTGCATCATATTCTTTAGCTGCATTATAGCACTTTTCCGACATGGTAGGATCTATCGTATCGTCACTATCTAAAAATTGTATATATTCTCCCTTGGCTAAGTTCATCCCTTCATCTCGTGCAACGGCAACCCCTCCATTTTTTTGATGAACAACCACAAATCTTGGGTCAGATTTTGCATATTCATCTAGGATTTTTCCGCTTCCATCCGTCGACCCGTCATCAACGCAGATGATTTCAATGTCCTTTAAAGTTTGATTTTTAGCGCTTTCCAAACAATCCCTGAGTAAATTCTCGGGGGTGTTGTAAACCGGGATTATTATTGACAAAATCTTTTTCATAAAAAATCCCTCCTTCTTCCTTGTTTTTATATTAACATTCAATTATGTTATACTATTTATTATAAACTCAAAAATAAGAAAATGCAATTGACAAATTCATCAAATTTTCAAACAATTTTTTGTTTAATTTGACGAGATGCGAAATATTTTATATTAATTAAAAGTTACAATAAAAATTAAAAGCAAAAGTTTTAATGAACTCGGCCTCAAGGACGCTTAACTACCACTTCTCACGGACGCTTTCAACTTGACTTGCGCTTGAGGAAGATCGAATATTACAGTTAGTTGTGAGCGGGCGGCGTTTTGATCGGCTTTTGGGTTGTTTTTGGGATACGAATTCGAGGACGGTTGAATTACAAACTGTATTATCATTGAAAAAGCAGTCTTGATTGAGCAGGGGAGGGGGAGGGGACAAACATAACCTTAAAAATCAATGGCAAAATTTTTATGTGTGGCATAAAATAAATCGAAAGGAGATTGATAACATTGAATCAATTCTATAATATGCAGAATTGCAGAACCATGCATATGTCTCCGAACAACAATGCGTGCATAATTAATTCCGATAGAGACAATATGTCGCATTTTCCGGTTGGCATGGCATACATTCCGTGGCAAAGCTGGAGACGGATATATAGAAGCGAGATCGCTCTTGAGCGGGGAACGATTTTTCAAGAACTAGATTTGCCTTTTTTGGGACAGGAGGTTGTTTGAGATGGATGAAAGGGAAGAGTTGATGAAAAACCTTCAAATCGCGGATTTTGCACTAATAGACACAGTTTTATATCTCGACACACACCCCTCGGATAAAGCTGCGCTTAACCATTATGATCGTCTGAAAAAAATCAGCCAAGCAAGAGAAGACGAATATATATCAAAATTTGGCCCTCTGAATTCAACAAACGTTGAAAGCTCTGACATATTCAGTTGGGTTAATAATCCATGGCCTTGGGAGGTAGATGCTTAATGTGGAAATATGAAAAAAAATTAGAATATCCCGTTAAAATAAAAAATCCAAACCCAAATCTTGCAAAACTCGTAACCAGCCAATTTGGAGGCCCACACGGCGAATTAGGCGCATCTTTGAGATATCTAAGCCAGCGATTTGCCATGCCATATAAAGAAGTTAAAGCTATTTTGACTGACATTGGGACTGAGGAACTTGCGCATATGGAAATTGTTAATTCAATTGTCCATCAGCTCACAAAAAATTTGACAGAAAAAGAAATCGAAGCTTCAAGTCTTGCGCCATATTTTATGGATCACACAGTTGGCATATATCCTGTTGACGCAAGCGGCGTTCCGTTTAGTGCGATGCAATTTGCTTCAACCGGCGACCCAATAGCAGATCTAACAGAAGATTTGGCAGCGGAACAAAAAGCAAGACTGACATATGATAATATTTTGCGATTTGCGGATGATCCGGATGTGATCGATCCAATAAGGTTTCTTCGAGAACGAGAAATTGTCCATTTTCAAAGGTTTGGAGAGGCTTTGAGAATTGTTCAAGACAATCTCAATTCCAAAAATTTCTATGCTTTCAATCCCGCTTTCGATAAGACCTCAAGTCAAAGAAGAGACAATATGTGGGATATGTCAAATAGAACAGATTAAAGGACAAAAATTAGGTTAAATATTTTTTTGCTTTTAGCCATCGTCACTTTAAGTAGCGATGGTTTTTTTTAATTATTTAGACAGTTTTTATATATAAAATTTTCAATTCTGTCTATAAATTCAACGTCGGATAGATGTTTTTGGTTATATATCAATTTATTGAGTATTGCAACTTTCTCAAAATATTTTGTTAGGTTGCCCTTGCATAGCATTGCAATTTGGTGTTTTATTTCTCTTGAATTCATTTTTGAGTCTCCCTAAATAAATTTTTTTATGACTCATATGATTATATATCGCTTTAGGATAGAAAAGGGTAGAATATTGCAAAAATTGAAAATAAATTTTTAAATTGATTTGGTGAAGTAAAAAAAACCCGTTTTCTTCGGATAATTTTTCAACTCTTTCGCCGACTTCATTATAATGGACTTTAAATCTTGAAGAGAGTTTATCAATTTCTTCAGCAGTGAAACGACACGTGTTCCTTCGTAGCTGTCCTCGAAGAAATCTAACAGCACCTGCAGGATCATACTCGCGCCTAAGCCAAGTGGCGTGACGTATGCTACTACCATAAAAATTGTTGAAAGCTGCCTTTTGCTCCGGACTCCAGTCCTTAAATGCCCCTCCAGCAACAGATTCTAATGCCTCATTGTTTAATTTTTTATTGTTGTCTTTCATTTTAGACACATCCTTTCAAAAAAAATTTAAAAATAAATATGTAAAGTTTGGTTTTTGGGCTTGTTTCACGAGAGGATTTTATTTAATTCATCGTCAAGAATGCCTTTTCTTCTCGCACATGCTCTAAGTTCTACAGGAGAAAGATCGTTAATGTTGCTTTTAAACTTTTCCTCAAGCTCTTCACCAGTCAAACCAAGTTTTTTCATATATGATTTAAGCTTTCTTTTCTGGAAAAATCCCGAGTCCTTTTTTGCCCCACCAGCAACAGATTCTGCTGCATCATTGTTTAATTTTTGATTGTTATCTTTCATTCTAGACACCTCCTTTCTAAAAATTTTAAGCTTAGGGGGTTTTATAACAAAGTCCCTAAACTTATAATAACATATTTTGACTTAAATGATAATATTAAATTTTAAAAATATGTAGATGCTTGGGATTTTTTGATTTTAGTGACTTTTATTTAAATCGCGACTCGTACATTTTCACGAAATCCTCAAAAATATCACCCTCTAAATGGAAGTCTTCTATAAGGTCACATATATTTCTGACTTTTACTCGATATCCGTCATAGTAAGGGTTGCCTTTTTTACAGTTGGTCATTAAAGACAAGACAAATTGTCGTGGGCCGTCGAATTTCAGAGCATGTTGTTGAACCCAACCGCGATAATCGCCAAGAGTCGAGAGGTTTTCGGGAGTCCATCTTCCTCCAGCAACAGATTCTAATGCATTGTTGTTTAATTCATTGTTGTCTTTCATTTTAGACACATCCTTTCAAAAAATTTAAAAATAAATATGTAAAATTAAGTTTTTGGGTTTGTTTCACGAGAGGATTTTATTTAGTTCATCGTCAAGACGACCCTTTCTTTCCGCAAACGCTTTAAGTTCTGCAGGAGAATAATTGTTAATGTTGTCTTCAAACTTTCGTTTAAGCTCATCACCAGTTAAACCATGTTTCTTCATATATGATTTAAGCTTTATTTTCTGGAAAAATCCCCAGTCCTTTTTTGCTCCTCCAGCAATAGATTCTAATGCATCATTGTTTAATTCATTGCTTAATTCATTGCTTAATTTTTTATTGTCTTTCATTTTAGACACATCCTCTCAAAAATTTTAAAAATAACTATGTAAAGTTGAGTTTTTGGGTTTTGTGTTATGGGAGAGTTTATAGGTCGAGACCTTTTTTAAGTTCGTTCAGTTTATCTTGGGTGAAAAGACCAGTGCTATCTGCTAGTTCTACAAACCCTGTTGGGTTTACCCTAGAAAATATATCTTCAACGTCACCTGGCATTCTTCCAAAATTATTACGAACATAATCTTTTTGTGACTCTGACCAAGTTGAATCTTTTGGTTTTTTACGTTTCCAAAACCAATCCCATCCTCCAGCAACAGTTTCTGCTGCCTCATTGTTTAAATTTTGTTTTTTGTCTTTCATTTTAGACACATCCTTTCAAAAATTTTAAAAATAAATATGTAAAATTAAGTTTTTGATTTTATGAGGTTTTACTACAACCCCAGCGCATTCTTCATATGGTCTATTTCTTGCTGGCTGTACGTACCGTCTTTTTCCATAGCTTTTAAAAATGATTTTGGATTATATTTTTTCATAATCTCTGGAGCGGCAGTATTAAAGTTGTCCGCTATGACTTTTTTTTGCTCCTCTGTCCATTTAGGCTGCCAAGGCCACTTTCTGCTGCTTCATTGCTTAAGTTTTTTTCATTGTCTTTCATTTTAGACACATCCTTTCAAAAAATTTAAAAATAAATATGTAAAGTTTAGTTTTTGATTTGGATTTGTGTTATGGTTGTCCATCACAACGAAAATCTTTTTTTGAGGTCAGCCATATTAGCATCGAGATCTTTTTTTGAAATTGGGTTTGAACCGTATTCTGATAATCCAATTTCATACAGGTCGTTAAGGAATCCTGCTGGAGTAGAGGTATTCATTATTTGCTTGGCATATTCGAACAGCTCAGATTCACTACAATCGTCCATTTCTAAAAGCAGCATTCCCAATTGTTCTGCTTGATTTTCTGACCAATCCGATAGATTTCCCCCAGCAACAGATTCTGCTGCTTCATTGCTTAAGTTTACACCTTCTTTCAAAAATTTTAATTTGGGAATTTTTATTAAAAAACCCCTAAAATTATGATATCACATTTTGCATTAAATGTCAACACTAAATTTTAAAAATATGTAGATGTTTTAAATCATGTTTACAAGGGATTTTAGCATAAATTTTCTTTTACGAATTCGATTATATCGCAGGCAATTTTATTTTTAGCATTTTGGACAAATTCTGCAGGATTGTCATATTCATTAGCCATCTCTAAAACGCTACAAGTTCGACGCCCGCTGTTTTCATCATCAGCCCATTTGACGTATTCACAATAATCTTCGAGTTTTTTCAGTTGGTTTTCTGTCCATGCGCCTCCTGCAACAGCTTCAATATCATCATCGCTTAATTCGTTGCTTAAATTTTGTTTACACCTTCTTTCAAAAATTTTAATTTGGGAATTTTTATTAAAAAACCCCTAAAATTATGATATCACATTTTGCATTAAATGTCAACACTAAATTTTAAATTTATTTTTTGTTCTTGATAAATTTTAATTGCTGTGATATAATGAATTATCTTTGTTTTGCTTGGAGTGTTTTTTAATGACAATAATAGGGATAGATCCTGGGTATGCTATTGTTGGTTGGGGCGTTATTGAATATATAAATTTGCGCTTTAAAACGCTTGACTATGGCGCAATAACAACTCCTGCAAGGGTTGATTTCCCGTCAAGGCTGCGAATGATATATGAAAAGCTTTTAAAAATTTTAAAGGTTTACAGGCCGAGTGAAATGGCAATCGAAAAGCTGTTTTTTTCGCAGAACAAAACAACCGGAATTGATGTTGCGCAGGCTCGGGGAGTCATTTTGCTATGCGCCAGACAAAATAATTTGAATGTTTTTGAATATACTCCAATTCAGGTTAAACAAAGTGTGGTGGGATATGGAAGGGCTGAAAAAAAGCAGGTTATGGAAATGACAAAAAGGCTTTTAAAGCTCAAAGAAATTCCCAAGCCTGACGACACTGCGGACGCTCTAGCAATCGCCATTGCGCATGCGCACAGCTGCTCATCACGGTTTATAAAACTTTTTAAGGAGAAAAAATGATATATAGTTTACAAGGCAGGTTGGCCTGCTTGGAGCGAATTGAAAGTTCATATCAACTTGCGATTGAATGCGCAGATGGGGTCGCTTTTGAGCTCAAATCAACAGCTCTGACTGCAAGCCAATGTCCTGGGATTGGTGAAAATCTAAAGTTATATACACATTTTGTGGCTCGAGAGAACATGGTTGAGCTTTTTGGATTTTTTGATTTGCAAGAGAGAAAATGTTTCAAAATGCTGATTTCTGTTTCTGGAGTTGGGCCAAGTTTTGCGCTTTCGATTTTGTCGGTTATGTCGCCAAGCCAGCTTAGCGCCTGCATTTTTGCGGGAGACAGCAAAACTTTAACAAAGTGTAAAGGGGTTGGAGCAAAAACAGCAAACAGGATTATTTTAGAGCTCAAAGATAAAATTGGGGATATGGTGGAGAAAGATCATCACGGCGCAAAAAATGTTTTGGATGGCGAGATTTTAAACAATTTTGACGAGGCGATCGGCGCTTTGGTTGCTTTGGGATATAGCAAAAACGAAGCTTCTTGGGCTGTTGAGGGGCTTTCTGGGGAGATGAACTCAAGCCAACTGATTAAAGAGGCTCTGAAGGTTTTATCGACAAAGTGACGTGTGTGTGTGCATATTCGCGTTTTGAGTAATAATTAAATTTTGGAGTGAATAAAATTGTTTGATAAAGATATGGATTTTGAAGGAAGACTGACCCAGCCTGAATTTAAGCCGGAAGACGTTGATTTTGAGTTCACAATGCGCCAAAAAACCATGGCGGAGTATATCGGCCAGGACAAAGTTAAGCAAAATCTTTCAATATACATAGAAGCGGCCAAAAAGAGGGGAGACGCTTTGGATCACGTTTTGCTATATGGTCCTCCTGGCCTTGGCAAGACGACTCTGGCAATGATAATATCAAACGAGCTCGGAGTTAATATACGCATAACATCCGGCCCAGCAATCGAAAAGCCCGGGGATTTGGCTGCGCTTTTGTCAAATCTTAATGAAAATGACGTTTTGTTTATCGATGAAATACATAGACTTGCGCGGCAGGTTGAAGAGGTTTTATATCCGGCGATGGAGGATGGCGCAATAGACATTATGATTGGAAAGGGGCCTTCTGCTCGCTCGATTCGCCTTGAACTGCCAAAATTCACTCTCATCGGAGCGACGACCAGGGCTGGCCAAATTTCATCTCCTCTGAGAGACAGGTTTGGGGTTATTTTACGACTTGATTTATATAGTCCGGATCAGCTTAAATTGATCATTATGAGAAGCGCAAAGTTGCTTGAAATAGATTGCAAGCCGGATGGAGCATATGAGCTGGCAAAGCGCTCTAGAGGGACCCCGAGAATAGCAAACAGGCTTTTAAAACGATCGAGAGATTTTGCTCAAGTTTTGGGAGACAACGTGATAGACTATGAAATCGTTCAAACAGCTCTCAATAGGCTTGGAATCGATGAAATTGGGCTTGAGCCGCTTGACGTCAAAATGCTAAAAACAATAATTGAAAACTATTCCGGCGGCCCGGTTGGTCTCGAAACCATCGCGGTTTTGCTTGGAGAAGATCCAGTGACAATTGAAGATGTGTATGAACCGTTTTTGATGCAGATGGGCTTTTTATATAGAACGCCGCGCGGAAGGTGTGTTGCGCCAAAAGCATATGAATATTTGGGAATTGAGCAGTTTGGCCAACAAACAATAGGATGATTTATTTTTGATTTATTATTATTTTTTTGAGAGGTTATTTTGATATGGGAAAACTTTTTGGAACCGACGGAATCAGAGGAATCGCAGGGGCGGACATTTCGTGTGATTTGGCTATGAAAATTGGAAGAGCAGTTGCGTATGCACTAACCAGACGCCAAAAGAAAAGCCCCAACATATTGATTGGCAGGGACACTCGAATTTCAGGCCAAATGATCGAATCTGCGCTTATTGCCGGGATTTGTTCTTCTGGGGCGAATTGCTGTTTGGCCGGCGTCCTCCCAACCCCTGCTGTTTCTTTATTGGTCCAAAAGTGCGGCTGTGATGCTGGAATAATGATTTCCGCGTCGCATAACCCGATGGAATTTAACGGGATAAAAATATTCAATAACGTTGGATTAAAGCTGTCTGATGAGCTGGAATTTGAAATTGAGCAATATGTTTTAGACCCTAAAAATCAAATTCCAGTTAAAGTTGGAAGGGAAATTGGAAGAGCCAGTCTTTACAAAGACGCGGTTTCAGACTATGTTGATTATATATGTCAAACGGTTGACTTTAAAGATCTGTCGGGAATCAAAGTTGCGGTTGACTGCGCAAATGGGAGCGCATCCTTCACGGCGAGGAAAATTTTTAAAAAGCTCAATGTTGATTTTGAAATTGTCAATGATCTTCCGAATGGTTTTAACATAAATGACAATTGCGGCTCAACCCACATCGAAAAATTTGGTGAATATGTCAAAAAAATTGGCTATGATTTGGGAGTTGCTTTTGATGGAGATGCAGACAGATGTTTGGCTGTTGATGAAAACGGAAGGCTGATTGATGGGGATCAACTGATTGCAATATTTGCTAAATATATGAAAAATAATGAACGCCTCGATAATGACACTGTTGTTGTGACGGTTATGTCTAATTTGGGATTTTTCCACTTCGCCAAGAAAAATAACATAAATCTTGAGGTGACAAAAGTTGGCGACAGGTATGTTTTGGAAAATATGATTGCAAATGGCTATAAAATTGGAGGGGAGCAGTCGGGGCATATAATTTTTAAAGACTATGCAAACACTGGCGATGGGCAACTGACGGCGGTTCAGCTTCTAAATTGCCTGAAAAACAGCAACCAGCCCTTTTCAAAACTTGCAAGCGTTATGAGCAAATTTCCCCAGGTTTTGGTTAATGTCAGGGCAAATAACGACCAAAAAAAGCTTTATTTAAACAACCTGGAAATTGAAAACTATATACAAAAAAAGGAAAAATTGCTTGGAGAAAACGGGCGCATACTCGTTCGTTGTTCTGGAACTGAGCCGATCATTCGTATTATGATTGAGGGTCAAAATGAGGACCTGATTCAGGAAATGTCAAGCGAAATAGCTGATAAAATAGCTGAGGTTGTTGGCGCATGAGAGTTTGGCTTGACTGGAAGGATTTTGAACTGCTCGACGCCTCGGACAAAAACAGGCTTGAAAGATGGGGGAATAAAATATTTGTTCGGCCGGATCCGCAAATCATATGGAAAACTCCGAAAATCCACAAAATGTGGGACAAAGTCGACGCAACATATCACAGATCCTCTAAAGGCGGAGGGAGATGGGAATATTTAAAAGGGCCAATCCCAAGGCAAAACATCAGTTGGAAAGACCTGACTTTCAAAGTTTCTCCAACCGGCTTTAAACACATGGGACTTTTCCCCGAACAAGCTGTTAATTGGGATTTTTTCATTCAAAAAATTCGCGCTTCAAATCGCCCCATATCCGTCATAAACCTTTTTGCATATACAGGCGCAGCGACCTTGGCGTGCGCAAAAGCAAAAGCCGCGGTTTGTCATGTTGATTCGGCAAAGGGGATGGTTGCTTGGGCTCGGGAGAACGCGAAATTGTCAGGGCTTGACGGCGCCCCAATTCGCTTTATTGTTGATGATTGTGAAAAATTTATTGCTCGAGAAATTCGCCGAGGCAGAAAATACGACGCTGTTATTTTAGACCCTCCGTCATATGGAAGGGGTCCTGGAGGCGAGGTTTGGAAGATTGAAGACAAAATATATGATTTGTTGAAAATGCTTTCCCGGTTGCTTTCAAAAAGACCTTTATTTTTTGCTTTGAATTCATATACACAAGGGTTGTCGGCGCAAGTCATGAAAATTTTGCTCAAATCAACAATTTCGGATTATTTTGAAAATTTTTGTTGTGATGAAATAGGCCTTAGAATATCGCAGTCTGGATTTAATCTGCCATGTGGAAACACTACGATTGCTTGGAATTGATGCTTAAAAATGAAAATTTAAGATTGGAGGGATTAAAATGCGGCCGCTTATTGACGTAAATGGTTTACACTTTTCATATTTAAATGAAAATGATGGGAAAGAGGTTTTGAATGATTTGAATTTTTCGATTCAGCAGGGGGAATTTATCGCAATAGTTGGCCATAACGGAAGTGAAAAATCAACTCTTGCAAAACTTTTTAACGCAATATTTTTGCCAACGTCTGGGACGATTTTTGTTGATGGTATAGACACTTTAAATAAAGAATTGATTTTTGAAATCCGAAAGCAGGTTGGAGTTGTTTTTCAAAATCCCGACAACCAAATTGTTGCAACGCTTGTTGAGGAAGACGTTGTTTTTGCGCCGGAAAATTTGTGTGTTTCCCAGAAAAAAATAGGGAAAATTGTTGATCGGGCTTTGGAAATGGTTGATATGAAAAAGTTCAAAAAATCTGCAGTACATACGCTGTCCGGAGGCCAGAAGCAAAGAGTTGCGATTGCTGGGATTTTGGCGATGAATCCTAAATGTATTGTTTTTGACGAGTCAACATCAATGCTGGACCCGATTGGAAGAAAAGAAGTTTTGAATGTTATGAAAAAACTAAACATGGAAAATAAGACAACAATCATAAATATAACACACCATATGGAGGAGGTTGTTTTTGCAAGTCGCGTTATTGTCATGAAGGATGGCGAAATTTTAAAGCAAGACACGCCCCGAAACATTTTTTCCGACCAAGATCTTTTAAAAAAATCCGGGCTTTTGGCTCCGCAGGTTACTGAATTTTTAAACACATTGTGTGGTGAGCTTGGTTTGGAAAAAAGGACTGTTTTGGATGTTGATGAATGCGTCGAAGCTTTGGCGGAAGTTTTGAGGGGGGAGAAAATTGGCGATAATTGAGCTTGAAAAGGTTTCATATGCGTATGGCAAATCCAAATCAGCGCGAAATGAGGCGATTGGCGACGTTTCTTTAAAAATAGAAGAAGGGGAATATGTTGGAGTTATTGGCCACACCGGATCCGGAAAATCAACCTTGATAAAACACTTAAACTGTATTTTAAAGCCAACTGGCGGAAAAATTTACATTGACGGCGTTGATGTTTGGAAAGATAAAACGACTGTGGCCAGAAACAGGCAAAATGTTGGACTGGTTTTTCAATATCCGGAATATCAGCTTTTTGAGGAGACTGTTGAAAAAGACATTGCTTTCGGGCCGAAAAATTTGGGTTTGAGCGCAGATGAAGTGAGATTTAGGGTTGCCCGGGCAATAGAAATGGTTGGCCTCTCTTCAAGTTTGCTTGGAAAAAACCCGTTTGAGCTTTCGGGAGGCGAAAAGAGACGGGTTGCGATTGCGGGAATTTTAGCAATGGATCCAAATCCAACAAATCCTGCTTTAACCGTATTAATTATTGCGTTTATTGTTTCATTAATCACAACTATTGCAAACAAATATTTAGTTGACCAAGATGAAATGAATGAAATCCAAGCAAGAAGTAAAAAGTTAACAAGCGAGTTGAGAGAAGCTCAGAAGAAAGGGGACGGAAAGAAAGTTGCTGAACTTCAAGCTAGACAGACTGAAATGATGCAAGACCAAAGTAAAATGATGACAAACTCATTCAAACCGATGATTGTGACATTTGTTCCAATTATTTTGATATTCTTCTGGATGAGATCATCTGTCATTAGTGGATTAGTTATTATATTGCCTCCTTCTGTTTATTGGGTTACTTTAACTCCATTCTGGCATTTCCTTGGTAGTTTCCTTTATGGTGGACAAGCTACCATCCCTTATGGTATCGGATGGTTGTTATGGTATATGATTTGTACTTTTGGTATGAGTCAAATACTAAGAAAATTCTTAGGATTTAAACAAGGGTTCTAAATTAACCCTTTTACCATACATTTATTAATGATGAAAAGAATATATTATAATATTCTATTTTGAATACGCTATTACACAATTATTTATTAAAAATTATTAAGGTGATTAAATGCCTGCAAATAGGTTTAGATCAAGATCATATAAAAGAGTTCACAAAAACACCCCTGGCGGGGCTAATGTTTTAAGATATAAAAAGAAAAAACCATCTAAGCATGTTTGTGCTGAATGTGGTAAAGTGTTACATGGAGTTCCTCGTGGACGTCCATATGAAATTGGAAAATTATCAAAAACAGCTAAAAGACCTAACCGTCCATTCGGTGGTTACTTATGTTCAAGCTGTGCTCGTAAACATTTCAAAAACGAGGCTAGAAAATAATGATAATTACTGTCGGCGGATTGGCTGGAACTGGAACAACCACAACTGCTGAGGGTCTCTCAGAAAAGTTGGATATTCCATATATCTCTGCAGGATTTGTCTTTAGAGAAATGGCTGCGGAAAAAGGGATGAGCGTTCTTGAATTCAGTGAGTTTGCTGAAGGTAATGATGATATCGATAAAGAAATTGATAAAAGGCAAGCTGAAAAGGCTAAAGAGGCAGAAAATCTTATTGTTGAAGGAAGACTGTCAGCATATTTTGTTGATAATGCTGATTTGAGAGTTTGGTTGGTAACACCTTTTGATGTTCGATCAAAAAGAATTTCCGAAAGAGAAGAGAAATCTGTTGATTATAAATACTGGTACTTTCAATCCTGAAAAAGTATCAGAAATCATTATTCAAACATTAAAGGTGATATAAATGGCATCAATCGAAGTAGGTAGAGTATGTGTTAAAACCGCCGGTAGAGAAGCTGGCGAAAAATGTGCAATCGTTGAAATTATCGATGAAAACTTTGTAGAAGTTGTTGGTGAAGCAGTTAAAAACAGAAGATGTAACATTGCTCACTTAGAACCAACTGAAGATTCTATCGATGTTTCTGGTGACATTGACTCTATTAAAGCAGCTTTAGCTGACTTATAAATTCAAAGTGAATAATTGACAAAATTATTCATAACTTTTTTTATTTACTATTTTTTAAGGTTTTTTTCATGAAGTTTAACATGGTGACAAAGTCTAAAAGTTTTACATCAGATGAATTCGGCTGCAAACCTGAAGACAGAGAGATTAATGAATATATTTCTAAAGGTGTAATTAATTTAGATAAGCCATCAGGTCCGACCTCTCATGAAATAGACTCATGGATTAAGCGTATTTTGAACTTGGAAAAATCCGGCCACGGCGGAACATTGGATCCTAAAGTAACCGGGATTTTGCCGGTTGGATTGAATGATGCAACCCGTGCAATTCAACTTTTACTTACTGCTCCAAAGGAATATGTCTGTCTTTTGACTTTCCATCAGGATGTTGATGAAGAAAGGATTCGTGAAGTCTTTGCGGAATTCACAGGCAAGATATTCCAATTGCCTCCGGTCAAATCAGCTGTAAAGCGTGAAATGAGGACACGTAACATTTACTATTCCACAATCTATGAGATTGAAGGGAGAGATGTTCTCTTTAGAATTGGCTGTGAAGCAGGGACATATGTAAGGACATACTGTCATAACATTGGAGAGGCATTAGGTGTTGGAGCTCACATGGCTGAGCTTAGAAGAACACAGGTGGGTTCATTCAATGAGAAAAACAAATTGGTGACCCTGCAGGATGTTACAGATGCATATCACTTCTGGAAGGAAGATGGTGACGAGTCATTCCTGCGTGATGCGATAATGCCTATGGAAAGGGCCGCTGATTACCTGCCAAAAATTGTAATTAAGGATTCTGCTGTTGATGCGGTTTGCCATGGTGCAGACTTGGCCAATGGTGGAATTGCAGAACTGGCAGATAACATTCAAAAGAATGATATTGTAGCAATTGAAACCCTTAAGGGTGAATTGGTCGGTGCAGGAAATTCATTATTGACATCCAATGAGATTCTAGAAGCGGATTCTGGTTTTGCTGTAAAGGTTAATAAGGTTCTAATGAAACCGGATACCTATCCAAGATTCTGGAAATGACGAGGTTGATAACTTGGCTAAGAGAATATTATTTGTTTTATTCGCTGTGATTTTTATTTTTTCTCTTAGTGCAATTAATGCAGCAGACATTAATTCAACAGATGATATTCCGCTTCAAATTGAAAATTCATCTCAGGTTAATAGTGTAGACTCTGATATCAACTCGTTAAATGAAAATGATAAAAATCAAACAGAGATGGTTTCACAGTCCGATAATGTTTATTATAAGGGTTCCTACAGCGTAACCTTGAAGGATTCAAATTCAGGATCTATTCTGGCAAATAAGACTATTGATTTTCTCATAAATAATGTCAAGTATGATGCTGTAACTGATAATGATGGTGTTGCTAATGTCAATTTGGCTTTGGCTCCTGGAAAATATTCCATCTTTGCATCCTTCGGTGGGGATGATGACTATGGCATCTGCAACCTGACTTCCACATTCAATGTATTGCCGACAATCAAGGCAAGCGACATTTCAAAATATTATAAATCCAGCACTCCGTTTTCTGCACAGTTTTTTGATACTCATGGAAACCCTTTGGCAAATACCATGGTCACCATAACAGTCAACGGCAAGCAATATAATGTCAGAACAAATGGAAATGGATTTGCAAATCTGGCAATGAATTTCAATCCGGGTTCCTATAAGATAGTTTCCACTAATCCTCTTATGGGCTATTCGATAACAACCAACTTTTTAATTCTTCCGACACTAAGCTCATCAGACATCAAGCAGGTTCAAGGCCAAAACAAGAAATTCATTGCAAAGTTTTTAAGAAGTGACGGAAAGCCGCTGGCCAAAACCTATGTCAAATATAAATTAAAGGGCAAAACCCACAAGGTCAAGACAAATGCCAACGGGATGATAAGCATTTCCTTAAAAAAGCTTAAGAAAGGAACCTATAAGATAGTCTGTTATAATAAGGATGGTCTGTCAAAAACCAATACCATTAAGATTTATAAGAAAAAGGCCTCAACTAAATTATCCGCCAAATCTTACACATTCTATCCTAAGGATAAGGGCAGGGTAATTACAGTAAAACTGTCAACAGCATTGGCAGACAGTTCAAATGCCGGAAAAATAATTAAAATCAAGATCAACAAAAAGACATACAGTAGAAAAACCGATGCAAACGGTATTGCGTCCATGGATTTGTCCTCGTTTAAGAAGGGAATTTTCAATGTCCAATTCAAATATGATGGAAACAAATTCTTCAAGGCATCAAAGTTAACAAGGTCAGTTACAATATTTGACACAACCCAGACTTCAATCACAGTCAAAAGCACAACCCATTTTGGTTATGGTGCAGGCACTTCATTAAAAGTGTCTTATAATGCAGGAGGCGTTCCGTTAGCTGGAAAAACTGTAAAGTTAACCCTTGCCGGCAAGACATACGCAAAAACCACAGACAGCAAGGGCATTGTATCGATACCAATCAATTTAGACATTACAATTGGTGCAAACGAAGCAAAAAATGTTTTTAGAAAAGATGAAGTAAAAGAATTTGATAATACCCAAGGGTTACTTCAAAATGCACCAAGTATAGAACAAAATATGTTTAAAATA
>CADBXQ010000032.1 GCA_902798675.1 Oscillospiraceae bacterium | reverse complement strand
CCCCCACTGCTGCCTCCCGTAGGAGTCTGGGCCGTGTCTCAGTCCCAATGTGGCCGTTCAACCTCTCAGTCCGGCTACTGATCGTCGACTTGGTGAGCCATTACCCCACCAACAATCTAATCAGACGCGAGCCCATCCTGCAGCGATAAATCTTTGATATGAAAGCCATGCGACAATCATACATTATGCGGTATTAGCGATCGTTTCCAACCGTTATCCCACTCTGCAAGGCAGGTTGCTCACGTGTTACTCACCCGTCCGCCACTAAGAGATGCACTTATCATCCCGAAAGAATCAAAACACACTCTCCGTTCGACTTGCATGTGTTAGGCGCGCCGCCAGCGTTCGTCCTGAGCCAGGATCAAACTCTTTGTTAAAATCCTAAAAAGCCAAACTTGGCTTCAAAAGCTCAAAAAGCTGACATTACTTAAAAAGCAACAAAAAAATTACTGTTTCAATAAATTAACAAGGGCTGTTAATTGTTTGTCATACTGTTTAATTTTCAAGGTCCAATCCACGCCGCGAGGCCAATCATTTCCCCGCTGCCATATTAGTTTACCACACTATTTTTTGTTTGTCAACACTTTTTTAAAAAATTTTTCACATCAATTCGTGTGGTCCATAAAACACATCCCAAAACCGCGCAAAACGCACTGAACTTCAAGCTGCCACATCATTCTACAAAATTTTTGAAAGCTTGTCAAGTGTTTTTTCAAAAAAATTTTTATTCACACGAAAAGTATAAAATAATTTTGAGTGGGAAAGCATCTCCTTCCCCACTCAAATTCAAAACCCATGCCTAAAATAATTTAATTAAAACCGGGGAAAATTTCCTCCCGTTTCGATTCAACATCATCGCATCTGCTCTACAAAACCAGCTTCTCCGTTTCCAAAAGTTCAATTAAATACGTCAGCGTTCCAGCTTGCCTTGTTTCGCCATCCTCGAAATCATCTAACCAGCTTTTACGAACCTTAAGGCTACATCCAACTTGCTGTTCGCCCACTGACGAAAATATAACTCGCTCATTCTTTAAAACTTCACCATCAAAATCAAAATTACTCTTAAACTTAGGTGGTAAAATATTCTCATACTCTCCATAAACCAGGAGCGAATATCCTTCCGTAATACTTTTGCAATTCATGACAAATTCTCCATGCAAATCACGAAATATACTCACGCTTTGATTGTCCTCACATCTAACCCATGTATATGTGATGGACTCCGGAACCTCTAAAACAAATCCTACGTCTCCGCCAACAAGGAAGTTGGAGCTGAAGAAGTTGGAGCTGAAGAAGTTGGAGCTGAAGAAGTTGGAGCTGAAGAAGTTGGAGCTGAAGAAGTTGGAGCTGAAGAAGTTGGAACTGAATATACAGAAAATTTCACACAATGAATCACAATAACAACAACCAAAAAACAAGAAACAAATTTTTTCACAAAATCCACACACGCTTTCGTTTTAAATACTGAAAAAGCAGATGCTTGTCGATTACAATAACAAAAACATTAAAAAATTTTTTAAAATAATGTGCTATTATCCCCGTTATCTTCGCGCTGACTGTGTTTCAGTTATTAGTTTCCTCAGGTTACGTCCGCCTCCGGCTCCAGCAGATGATCATGAAAATATAATTGCATACGTAATACCTGCAACTTTTACATCATCCAGTCCATCCGGGCAACTTGTTTTCCAAGCGGACTCTGTGATACTAACCTCTAAAGGAGCAGGTCCTATGCTAGTTGCAGTAAATGAAACAACGCCACCTTCTATACCTATGGGATAATCTATTGTATTGCTGTATGTCGACTCCCTGTTCAAATTTGACGTTACCGTCAAGGTTTTAGAGCCTAATACGCTGCTTAAATCTAGCGCAATGCTGCCTGAATCTCTGTAACTGTTTTCCGAAGTCAAACTAAAGGAATCGGGAACAATGACCGTCCAAGAATAACTATCTGCAATAGTTACATTTATTGGTGTTTCAATGGCGGCCAGTTCACTCTTACTAGCACATAGATTACCAGATGCATTTTTTTCAGAACCTTCTTTAGCTGAAACATTCATTGGAGCAAGAGCCAAACTGGCTGCGAGAGCCAAAGATACTAAAACTTTTTTGATTTTACCAAACATTTTCATAACCTCCTTAATTTTATGGTTTAAATAATAAATTTAATGTTATAAAACCGCTCAAATCAACGCCTATTTTTTTTACTTACACAAACTGAAATTTAAGTCTAGACTTAAAACATAGAGAAAATATGTTCATAATTTAACAAATTCACTCGTCAAGAATCTCTCAAGCAAAGCCCATGCCAAATCATGACACAACTTCCCTTAATTTTCATTATATCTTCGAATTATTAATTTGTCAAGAGGTTTTTTAAAATTTATTTTGCGGGTTTAAAATTAATGTATAACAACAAACAAAAAAACACTAAATAGGCGTAATCTATCCCTACTTTGAAAATTTGTACAACCATAAATGCTAAATCCACAAAATTTAAATTTTAAGCTTTTTAAATTTTTTATTGACAAAATTTGTCGCAATGTGATATAATTAGAATTATAGATTTTTATTATTTTTAATTTATTTTGTTTTAAAAAATGGCGAGAGGTTTTGTGCCTTAATTTTAGCAATCTTTTTTAAATGTTGAAATGTTTGGTATTTGTTATAGTTTTTATATTTCATCTTTCTGCCCCGCTTGAGGGCTTTAACATACATATTGTTGGTTTAAATCAATTTTGTTTTGTAGAAAGGAATGGGTGTGAAAATGAGGCCAGGATTAAAATTTAAATTAAAAAAGCTTATTTCGGTTTTAGTTTGTGTTATGATGGTTGCAGCAACATTTCCATTTCACGTTTTAAACAGCGCTGTTTTTGCTGATGAAGATGGAGCAGTAGTCCATATATCACAAAACAATTTTTCCTCTGGGCTGGAGAAAATATTAAACAGCAACGAAAACAAAATAAACATAGTTTTAGATGAAAACATCGAGATTTTGCCAGATTCTTCTGGAATGAGTGATGAATCTTTTTTTGACTTTAAAGATAATGAAAAATTTGCTCAAAAGACAATAAAAATCACTTCAAACAAAGACAAAAAAAATTCTCCTTTCGAGCTCAAAAACAAAAGCGAGAAAATGTCTTTGCTTTCGGCGAAAGGTTGCTCTGTTGTTCTGGAAAACATCATATTTGATGGCGAAAATGTTGAAGCAGCTAAAAATTTTATAGACCTTTCATCTGACGCAACGCTTGAGTTAAAAGAAGGAGCGGTTGTTCAAAATGTTAAAAGAGCGGGCGAAAGCTCAGCGATCGCTTTAAACTATTCTTCGAAATTGGTGATTGCTGGAGGATCTATTTGCGGATTTAGCGGCGCAAAGGGCAGCGCAATATCTGCAAGCAATGGAAGCTCTGTTGACATGTATAAAAACAGCAATATCACTAAATGCTCAACTGGCGGCAATGGCGGAGCGGTCTCTGTTATTTTAGATTCTCATTTAAACCTCATGGGTGGCCATATTTCGGAATGCTCGTCGGGTTTGCTTGGAGACGCGGTGTTTTTTGAAAGCTGCGGAGAATATAAAGTTGCGCCTCCTAATGGTGATTTAAAAATATCCATCCCCAAAAGTCTAGATAACTCCCACAATTCAGACGCAAGGGTTATTGGATATGTTGGAATATATAAATCTGGAATTGACAGAAAAGTTTTGGATGATAAACAATATCTTTATTATGAAGCAGAAATGGACGCTGATGGCGGGATTTATGATGATGGCTTTGAACCTGGAAAATTGCTGCTTGTTCCAAGAAAAGCTGATGATGGCGGGGAAACTTCAGACAAGCCTCTTTTTAACTATCTCCCAAAAAATTTAAAAAGAGACGAGGTTTTTGTCAGCGGTTGGACATATGCTGGCGATGCTGAAAAGCAGATTGAAAATGAAACTAAAGTCGGCGATATATTTATAAACTTTAACGTTGCCATTAAATTAACTCCGAAATATGAACTAAAAAGTGCTGAAGTTTCGGAGCCTTCTGAGTTAAAACATGTCTTGGAAAACTTGGGAGACAACTGCAAAATAACTTTAAAATCGGACATGCAAATCAACGACACTATTTGTGTTGGAGGAAATAAAAATGTTTTGATTGAATCCCCGGAAGGCGAAACCCACACACTGACTGTTGACTCTCGCCAAACTTTTTTAACAACAACCTCAAACTCAAGTGTGACTTTAAAAAATATTCATCTTAACGGAGGATTTGCTGAGGATTTTGAGTTAAAAGGCGGAAGCCCGTCTTTAGAAAGTTTTGTTGACGTAAGGCCAAACAGTGAACTCAAAATTTCGGATTGTGATTTTAATAACTATGAGACGTCGGGAGATCGTCGAGTAGTAAGCGTTAACGATGGAACGCTATATTTGACTAACTGCCGCTTTGAAAAATGTGGGGTTAGAAATGACGGTGATGCTTTTGGGGGAGTTTTGAAAGCTTTTGGCCAAAGCAATGTCACCCTAAATGATTGCATAATTAAAGACTGTTATGCTTGGAGCGTTAAAGGCTGCGCGCGAGGTGGAGCAATATACTGGGACTGCAGCGTTTCAAAAGATGCTCCCGATGGCAGCACAGCTAAACTTGAAATTTCAGGAGGACAAATCACGGGTTGCTACGCGCATTCTCAAAATGGGATAGAGGCTCGAGGTGACTGCATATATTTGGGCCAATATGGGAAGTTTAGTGATAATCTTGAATTTGACCCTTCCTATCCTACAAAGATCACTATTGATGAAAGCCGCGGCAACGTTAGCCACAATTCGTGGTTTGGATATGTTGGCTACGCTGGCATATATAAAGAAGGTGTCCCTGTTGCGAAAGAGCCTGATGAAAATAAAGAAAATAAATTAAAGGACGATATTGGAGTGGCGGTAGATAACACTGTAGTTGAGATTGATTGCGATGGCGCTGTGGGTTTGGATGGTGATGCACCAAACGAAATGTTATGCATACCTTCTAGTGCGTCTGGCGACCCAATCATTGGCTATCTTCCAACGAATTTGAAAAAGGATGGAGCTTTTATCAGTGGCTGGAAATATGGCTCGGAAGAAAATTGGACAGATATTGCTGCAGAAACAAAAGTTTCAGACGTTCTTGCCGCCATCAAAAATGATAGCGCAAAGATTGTCGCTCAATACGGCAAGCCACAAACTGTCAAAATTGATGCAAAAAATAAAGACAAGAACCCATATCAACAACTTCAGGAGGCAATATATAAAGCCAAAGGAACTTGCATCATAGAACTTTCCGAAAGCATTGAAATTACTGACGATGAAGATGATTATCCAGACATAGAGAAGCGAACCGATATTGACGATGATATTGCTGCTAAAGTTGCAGTTGAATGTTGCTGTTGTGATAATATCACTAACTTGGCTAAAGAAATAATCATTCGAGGGAAGGAAGGCGCCAATGTTTCGATAACCTTGAAAAGAAGCAATGCAGGACTGTTTTATTTTTCCTCTGGAATCTTGACTTTGGAAAATATCACTCTATCATACGATTGTGGGGACGCTTGCGGGCAACCATGTATATACATGGATCAAAATTCGATTTTAAACCTCAATAAAGGAGCAACAATTGAAAATTTTGTTGAAAGTGAGCATAGTGCGGTAGAGTTGATTAAGGCCACGGCTAACATCAATCAGGGAAGCGAAATTTCAAATTGTTCGTCTCAGACGTTGGGCGGAGCAATATGTGCAACAGAAGGCAGCGTTGTAAATTTGGGTGGCTCAATTAAAAAATGCTATGTCAAAGGGAAAGATATTGATTTATACGGTGGGGCAATATATGCCACAAAAAGCTCAGTTAATATTATGGACGGTTGTTTAATTGAAGGATGCTATTGCTTGAGTGAAGAAGGAGAAGATTTCAGCAAATCGCTTTGCGGAGGAGCTGTGTATGCTGAGGAAAGCAAAGTGTATATGTCTGGCGGATTGATTAGTGGATGCTATTGCGCTTCAACAATTTCGCTGAAAATGGCTGGAGGAGCAATTTCACTCGATGGAGAGGGTTCAACCGGCTCATTTGTAATGACTGGCGGAACGATTGAAAACTGTTATTGCCGTAGAACTGGCGCTGCTCCTGGTAATAGTGATGTGGACAGTACGCACTATATTTGTGGAGGAGGAATTGCTTGTCGAGGGAACAATCATTTGTTTCTCACGGTTGGAAAAATTGTTGATTGTTATGTTTGGGTTTTGGACGAAAAGGGGACGAACTATAATGTTGGTAGTTCAGAGCACGTAGTCCGTGGTGATGCTGTTTATGTTTTGCAATATATGTATGCAAAATGTTCTATTGCCCCTCCAGGAGCGGATTTGATCATCGGAATTGGCGAAAACGCAAATCAAGAGCTTCATAATATAGACGTTAAATATGACGGATATCCGGGCATTTATCGTGCAGTGACCAGTGACGACATTAAATTTCATGTGATTAAAATTGGAGCAGAGGGAGCAGAATATTTCGATGGAAGGGATTGTGATGCTAACCTCGCGATTCCAATCCAAGGCAGCTCTGGCCCCCAAGCTTCAGCCAATCCCATATACACCTATCTTCCAACAGACTTGAAAAAAGATGGCGTGCAGGTCAGTGGTTGGCGATATAAAGATGCAGACGGAAACTTTGTCGACATAACAAAACAAACAACTGTTGGAGAAGTCCTCGGCGTGGAAAATCCAGAGATAAAAGCTGTCTTCTATTCTCCAGATCAAAAGGTTAGTTCCCCCGAAGAATTCGCAAATTCAATATCTTCACGCCCAACAAGTCAGGGGGATATCACAAACGCAGTGTGTGTATACGAAGATTTAGATTTGTCAGCGGTTGAGGGCATTCCAATTAATGTTAATTCTGGCGAAACGCTCATTATTGAAGGAAAAGGCGATAAACCACGTGTGATCTGGATTAATCCCAATTCTCCATTTTTAAATATAAATTCTGGAAAAGTTATTTTGAAAAATGTTATTATTAAAGGAATTGATGCTCTTGACGGAGAAAAAGAAGGAGAGGATGGAGAAGAAATAGCAGAAGAAGGAAAAATCGCAGGAGGAGGAGATGACGACGAAGGAATTCTAGATGGCGGTGCTGCTAATGCGCTGATAATCCTTTCAGATGGAGCAGTTCTTGAAACGCAGGAGGAAGCAGGGTTTGAAGATCTCAAAGTAACGGATCGTCCAATCATAATGGCTTCAAACAAGTCAAGAGTTTTTCTAAATGGCGGATTAATTAAAAATTGTGAAAACGTTTCATATCAAAAGGACGTTAGGGGCGGGTTTATTAGGTTAAATAAGGGCAGCATTTTAAAAATCATCGGAACAAAAATCGAAAATTGTTCTTGCTCTTCAGTCCAAAGCGCATATGGTGGTTTTGCATATTCAACCAAAGGCTCATCAATATTCATTAAAGATTGCGATATTAAAAATTGCTACTGTCGCTCTGATATAAAAGGCGGTGAAAATGGAAAAGCATATGGAGGCGTTATATATTCGAGCAATTCAAAAATAAACATTGTCAGCGGAATTGTTTCGGGCTGCGAAGCTTCGACATATTCACACCAAAAACTTTATTTGAACGGCGATGTGATATATTTTAAAGGCGACGCTGATGATTTCAGGATTTGCGCTCCAAATGGTGCCCTCAAAATCACTGTTCCACTCCACAACAATTCACACAATTCTGATGCAAAAATTTGGGGGTATTGGGGAATATATTTTGGACTCTGTCCTTTAGCGCAAAAATCAAATAGTTCTGATTTTAAATATTATGAGATTCCGATTGATTCTGCTAAAAGCGTTGATAGGGACCATGACAAAAATGCAAATTCTGTGTATGTTGATAAAAACAGCCTCGATGAGCCCGTTTTAAAATATTTGCCAACTGATGATAGGGTTCGAGAACGGGATGGAGCTGTGATTTCGGGTTGGGAAACTGAAGACGGAAGCAGAATTGACGAAACAACAAAAGTTAGAGATATTTTGCAGTCTAAGAGCAGTCAAACTAAGAAGTTAAAACCGATTTACAGCAATAACAAATTTCGCGTTTCTGAATATTCACAACTCCAATGGGCTATGCTTAAGGCAAGTGGCGATGTGACAATAATTTTAGACAGCGATATTGAAATACTGGACAATAATGATTATCCTTTGATGTGGCAAGAGAGCCGCCTTAACTGTTGTTTTGGCGATGACGCTTCAAAAAGCAAGAATGTAGTTATTGAGTCTGCTGACGCAAGCAATCCTAAAAAAATAACCAACAAAAAAGAGAATGCGAGAATGTTTGCTTTTCAAACTGGCAGCCTAACATTTAAAAACATCATTTTAGACGGAGGAGCAGTTTATAAAAGAGCTCCAAGCGACAAAATGGATTATGGATTTGAAGCAGGTGAAGACTGCACTATGAGCACCGCAGATTTTATGTTGATTTCAAATGCAACATTAAATTTGGACAGCGGAGCAGTTATTCAAAATGTTTATCTGATCTATAGCGATGTTTGCGTCTTGAAAGCAGAAGCTGGAGCGGAGATAAATCTAAACGATGGCTCCAAAATAGCTGATTGTTGTGTTGATGTAGATGAGGGCAAGGTGCGTGGCTGCGCAGTTGCAAGTTTTGGAAGCACGGTTAGCATGAACGGGTGCTTGATCATTGGCTGTGTGATCAATAATCAAGGCATGGACGAAGAAGATTTTGCATATGGCGCAGCGATGTATATTGATGAATGGTCCTTGCTGATCCTTAAAAGGGGAGATATTTTGCGGTGTGGAGTAAAATGCTACTATGACGATTCCGCCAAAGGAGATGCAATATACTTCGCAAACCCCAATCCTGAAAAATATAACGTTGCAAAGCCCAATCAAGGTTT